>CAZWCL010000275.1:0-5350 GCA_964632265.1 uncultured Hyphomicrobiaceae bacterium
GCCATGCGGTCGAAGGAAGAAGCTCATGATTATCGCTATTTTCCCGATCCCGACCTGCTGCCGCTGGAGTTCGAACAAGCCTATGTCGATGAACTGGCAGCCGGCCTGCCTGAGCTTCCCGACGCTAAGCGCCGCCGTTTCATCAATGATCTGGGGCTCAGCCCCTACGACGCCGGTGTTCTCGTTGCAGACAAAGAAAGCGCAGACTACTTCGAGGCCGTAGCTGCCGGCCGTGATGGCAAGATCGCGGCGAACTGGGTGATCAACGAGCTCTTCGGGCGCCTCAACAAGGAAGATCGCGATATCGAGCACGCACCTATTGGTGCCGGCCGGCTCGGTGCGTTGATCGATCTTATACACGACGGCACCATCTCCGGTAAAATCGCGAAGGACGTGTTTGAAATCATGTGGGCGGACGAGGCGGCGCCAGCCGTTATCGTCGAATCGCAAGGTCTCAAGCAGGTCACCGACACCGGTGCAATCGAACAGGAAGTCGAAAAGGTAATTGCCGCCAACCCGGCGCAGGCCGAGAAGGCCAAAGAGCAGCCTAAGCTTGCCGGCTGGTTCGTCGGCCAGGTGATGAAAGCCACGGGCGGCAAAGCCAATCCGCAGGCGGTGCAACAGATCGTAAGAGCCAAACTCGGTTTGGACGCGTAGTTCCGTGGCGGTTCACCATGTTTTTAAATCGGGCGGGCGATGAAAACCGAACGTTTTTTCCGATCAGCCTGCCGTTCGGCAAAGGTGGGCGGCCACAATCCAAACTAACGCATCCCTAGCCTCGCGGCAGCATTTCGGATTTGGCGAATATGGCGCCGGTGCCTAAGACTTTACACCTCAAGAGCCGACGATCATGCCGCCGTTGGGGTGGAGGATCTGACCGCTCATGTAGGAGCTGTCTTCGCAGGCAAGAAAGAGGTAGCTAGGCGCGACCTCATTTGGCTGTCCGGGGCGGCCCATCGGTGTTCCCTCGCCAAAGTCGGGGATGTTTTCCGGCGGCTGGCCACCGGCCGGGTTCAAGGGCGTCCAGATCGGTCCCGGGGCGACGGCGTTGACCCGTATGCCATGATGTATGAGGTTCTCCGACAGGGAGCGGGTGAAGGCCGTGATTGCGCCCTTGGTGGCGCTGTAATCAATCAAGCCGCCGGAGCCCTCGTACATCGTTACACTCGTGGAATTGATGATGGCTGAGCCCGGTTGGAGATGTGGGCGTGCTGCCTGGGTGACGTAGAACATGGCAAACACATTTGTCTGAAACGTGCGTTGCAACTGGTGCGGGGTGATGTCTCGAATGTTCTTGTCGGGGTGCTGTTCGCCCGCATTGTTGACGAGGATGTCGAGGCGGCCAAAGGCATCAACTGTTCGCGCCACCGCTGATCGCGCGGTTTCAGGGTCACCGAGATCGCCTTCGATCAGGACCGCTTCACTGTCCTCGGCCTGAATTGCTTCGCGCGTGATTTCAGCGTCGCGCGTCTCTTCGAGATAACTGAGACCGATTTTGGCACCCTCGCGCGCGAACAAGCGCGCGACAGCCCGTCCGATGCCGCTGTCGCCACCTGTGACCAGCGCCACCTTGCCGGCAAGCCGGCCCGAGCCTGGATACCGCGGCATCCATTCTGGTTTCGGGGAGAGGGCATGTTCGTTGCCCGGCAGGCGAGGCTCTTCGTCGGTCTTGGGTACAATACCCGGCGGCCGCTTTACCGTTTCAGTCATGACGTCCTCCAGAAGCCTATGATTGCTTCGTGGATCAACGTCGCGCCGGGGAACGGGTTCCGGCGCCGGGCGCAACAGTTTGCCCCGCGGCGGCGGGCTCTGGTCGTCTGCGCACGGATAGGGCGGTGGGCCGCTTTTTGAGATGTGCGGAAGGTCGGCTGTGGCGCGGGCTACGTTTCGGCGTGGGCCTGCGTCTCGGCTTGGGCACGCCCGCGTTCTATGTTGGCGGCTTTCTTTGCTGCGTGCCGGCCGCGTGCGCTATTGCCTGTCGATCGCGTCGTTTTCGGGCGCTCCGCTTTGCGGCGCGATTTTTTCTTCCGCGTTTCGATGTTTCTCAGTGATCTTGCCGTCATGAGAGATCTCCAGGATGATTTGGTTGTTGGGGTTGTTCTATAGCGCCCGGGCGAAGTCGCCAAGCGTTGAGATCGCCGCGTGTCGGTTCTGAGCGAAGTATCCGCCGGCGGCGGGTTCGGCGTTCGATGCTTCAATGGTTGCCGCAGCGATGCTTAACTATGATAAAGTAGAAGGTGTCGGCGGTCGGACCGCGACACTCAGCGCGCTTCACCGTGCTTGCCAAGATCGTCGAGATCGGTCATTGGGACGATCTTTCATGTTGAGCGCATCCTGTAAGCAAGCGAGCGAGAGAGCCGACGATGTCTGGCGCCCATGACCACTTGAGCGATGATGCAGCCGCCCGTTCACGACGCGAGCGCAACAAGCGGCTGCGCAAAGCCGTGCACCGACACAAACCAATTTCGAAAGGCGGGATTCAGGAGCGTCTATTTACGCTTGTCTTTTCGGGGCTTGTTTATCCTCAAATCTGGGAAGACCCGATCATCGACCTCGAAGCTCTCGAGCTGAAGGCTGACGAGCATCTCATCGCAATTGCATCAGGCGGTTGCAATGTGATGAGCTACCTGACCGCGGCCCCCGTCCAGATTACGGCTGTCGACCTCAATCCGGCGCATGTGGCACTCAACAACCTGAAATATACGGCGCTACGGCGGTTGCCCGACTATGCAGCGTTCCACAAGTTCTTTGCCGAAGCAGACGCGCGTGAAAACCTGCGCGCCTACGAGAACTATATCCGTCCCCACCTTGATGAGACGTCCCGGCGTTACTGGGAATCGCGCAATCTGGTCGGCCGGCGGCGGATCGGCTACTTTAACTCAAACCTCTATCGTCACGGTCTTCTTGGAACCTTTATCGGCGGCGCGCATGCCCTCGCGCGGCTGCATGGACGCAATCCACGCAAGATTTTGGCTGCCCGCTCGCGTCAGGAACAACGCGAAATTTTCGAGCGCGAACTGGCGCCGCTGTTCGAAAAGCGTCATATCCGCTGGTTGCTCAACAAGCCTTCGGCGTTGTTCGGCCTTGGCATTCCGCCCTCTCAGTTCGATGCGCTCAGGGGCGATGAGCAACATATGTCAAAGGTTCTGCTTGAGCGTCTCGAGCGGTTGGCCTGCGACTTCGAGCTCTCCGACAATTATTTTGCCTGGCAAGCATTCGGTCGGCGCTACTCGAGTGGCGGATCGGGGCCGCTACCGCCCTATCTGCAGCGCGAAAACTACGAAAAGCTGAAAAATCGAATTGATGGTCTCGAAATTCAGCATCGCTCATTTACCGAGTATCTCGAAGCTCAGGCCGACAATACGCTCGATGCGTACGTGTTGCTCGACGCGCAGGACTGGATGACGGATGATGTGTTGACCGGTTTGTGGGCCGAAATCGCACGGACCTCTCGGCCTGGTGCCCGTGTCATCTTCCGGACAGCTGGCGAAGACAGCATCCTTCCTGGACGTGTGCCGGAGGAAATTCTCAGCCGCTTCGACTATGATGTCGAAATCTGCAAGAGGTGGACGAAGCGTGACCGTTCGTCGATCTACGGCGGCTTCCACCGCTACGTCTATCAGGGTGCGTGAAAATGAATGGGTCTGCGGACGCGGGTGATGATCACGGCCGCCATATGGATGGCATTTATCGTTACCAGCGGTACATCTACGATGTGACGCGGAAGTTTTATCTCCTCGGCCGTGACCGTATGCTGGACCGGCTTAATCCACCGTCCGGTGGGACGGTTCTTGAAGTGGGGTGTGGAACCGGCCGGAATCTGATACTTGCAGCACAGCGCTATCCTCAGGCCAAATTCTACGGCTTCGACATCTCGAATGAGATGCTTATTACGGCTCGGCGCTCTATCGAAAAGGCTGGTCTCAGCGATCGCATTGCGCTTGTCCAGGCAGATGCGACGGATTTCGATATGAACGAGCTTTTCGGGGTCGCCTCAGCCGATCGCGTATTCATCTCCTATTCATTATCTATGATCCCGCCCTGGGAAGCTGCCGTCACGGCTGCGGTGCGGGCGGTTGCTGCCGATGGCGAACTCCATGTTATTGATTTCGGGCAACAATCGGGTTGGCCTTCATGGTTCGAAAAGCTGATGGTTGCCTGGCTCAGGAAGTTTTCGGTGACGCCGCGAGAGAACCTCGAAGATGTCATGCAGGCAGCGGCTGACGACGCTGGTGCAACGTTGGTGTTCGAGTCGCTTTACCGCGATTATGCGCGGCACGGCGTGATCCGTCGTTAAAGCATTTCCGGCTCAGGCGGAGACGACTCTTCCACCGCGTAGAGATCCGAACGGGTCAGCGGCAACTGGGGTTCACGCCGCGCCGTTTTCGAAGCCACGGTCTGGAATATTCGGGCGGACCCGCGTTCGAACGCCAAGGCGCATGCGCCGAGGTAGACAGTGTAGATCCTGTATTTTGCCTCGCCTACTTCGGCGATTGCTGCCTCGCGATTGTTGATCAGGCGGTGGCACCAAAGTTCGCAAGTGCGCTGATAGTGGCGGCGTAGTGCCTCGACGTCATGAACCTCGAAACCAGCCCTCTCGAGCCCAAAGACGGTGCTGCCGATATCGTCGAGTTCGCCGCCTGGGAAAATGTATTTTGCCAGCGCCCGTTTTTCGGCCCTCATGCGCTGGGGCAGAAGCCCTTTCTTTGGCGCGCGGCGGGTGATCGCGTGGTGCAGATAGAGACCGTCGTCAGTCAGGAGACTGCGGATCGTTTTGGCATACCGCAGCCGGTTCTTGAGGCCGACATGCTCGAACATGCCGACCGAGGCGATTTTGTCGAACTTGCCCCTGACCTCGGTGTAGTCGGCAAGTTCCAACGTTACCTGAAGATCAAGACCATGGTGCCGCACTTTCTCGCGGGCATACTCAAGCTGTGCTTCGGAGAGGGTGATGCCGTGAGCCTTCACGCCAAAATGGCGGGCAGCGTGCATGACCAGCCCACCCCAGCCACAACCGACATCGAGCAGGCGGTCGCCGGGCTTGAGGCGTAGCTTGCGACAGATGAGGTCGAACTTGTCATGCTGCGCGCGCGCAATATCGTCGTGATCCTCCGTAAAGTAGGCACACGAATAGACCATCTCCGGGTCCAGGAAGAGAGTGTAGAAATCGTTTGATAGATCGTAATGAAACTGGACGAAGTCTTTGTTTTCCCGCGCGTCGTGGTCGCGGCTCGTGAAGTTGCCGGTAAATCCATACGTGTCGGGCGGGGCGGCTGCCGGCTCGCGAAGGAAGGGCATGAGGGTTCGAAGAAGGTGCAGCCGGTGTAGACGCCTGAGGCGGCGCGAGGCG
>CAZWCL010000276.1:0-5320 GCA_964632265.1 uncultured Hyphomicrobiaceae bacterium
TGGCAGTGACCAGCTTCTTACCGGTCTGTTTTTGAGCCTCGCGGATCGCCTCAGCGACGATCATGGAATTGAAAACCGTACGGCCGTAAAGGACTTCACCGACTTCCGACTCGTCCTTGACCTGGCTCTTACCCTTGCGCACGACGTACTTCAGGATGTCCTGGATCACGGGGAAGTCGGTTCCCGGAACGTTGAAGCTCATGGCTTTGAAGCCCTTGGCAGCGCTGCCAGCCGGACGGACGTCGCCTTCAGAACCGGACCACCAGACGCCGATGAACTTGTCCATTGGATAGCGGATCTTGGCGGCTTCCTTGATCGCCGTCGGGTTCATCGCGCCCCAGCCCCACATGACCATGTAGTCGGGACGCTCCTTGCGCACCTGCAGCCAGTGCGATGACTGCGACTGCATCTCCTTGACGCCGACGGGCAGCTTCACGATCTCGAAGCCCATCTTCTTGGCCAGCTCGTCAAACAGCGGAAGCGGCTCGCGGCCGTAACCAACATCGAGGTAGATGAAGCCGATCTTCTTGCCTTTGATGCCGCCCTTGAGTTCCTGATTGATGTACTTGATGACGGCAGATGCCTGGCTCCAGTAGGTGGCAGGTGCGTTGAAGATCCACGGGAACTTCTCGCCGACGGCTGCGGCGGACAGGCCATAGCCCATAGAAAGCACAGGGATCTTGTCGATCGCGGCCTTCGGGATGAGCTGCAGGGTAATGCCGGTCGAGCGCGGGTTGTATATCAGCGCGCCTTTGCCCTTAGTGGATTCGTAGCACTCGACGCCCTTCTGCGCCTTGTAGCCGGTCTCGCACTCTTCGGCGACGATCTTGACGCCCCCGATGCCACCATCGCGCTCGTTGAGCATGGTGTAGTAGTCCATCTCGCCGTTGGCCTGGGGGATACCCGAGCCGGCGAAAGCCCCGGTGCGATATGAGAACACCGGAATGTAGTGGCGATCTTCGGCGGCCGCTTTGCTGACGGCGAAACCAGTCGCCAGCATCGCGCCGAGCGCGACCCCGAGCGTCGTTTTCGTAAGGTTCATTTCGCTGCTTCCTCCACTAGATGCTTCGCGTTTGGTGCGAAGCGGTTGCAGTTCGCGGCTTTTTTTGAACAGGCCGACAAACTGGATAAACGAAGTCTACTGCCCTACCGCGGCAGTTAAAAGGGCGGTTGGTTCAACTTTCGACTTGCTTGCAAACATCTTAATTCTCGCAGCCAAAGCCGCCTACTGGAAATTCATCAATCATGCGGGAACGGCCAGAGCCTGAGTTTCTCGCGTGTCAACTGCCAGAGCCTTGCGAGGCCGGCCGGCTCGACGATGAGGAAAAAGATGATGAGCGCGCCGACAATCATGAAGCGCAGATGCTCGACGGTAGCCGCGTCGACGTCGATGCCGTAAGCGCGCGGCACCGTGTTGATGACGATCGGCAGGATGATTATGAAGGCGGCGCCAAGAAAAGAGCCGATGATCGAGCCGAGGCCGCCGATGATAACCATGAAGAGCACGGGGAAGGAGGCGTTCAGGATATCGAAGGATTCGACCTCTGCCGAGCCGAGCGAAAGGAATACGAGCATCGCGCCTGCGACGCCGCAATAATAAGAGGATATGGCGAACGCGAGCAGCTTGGTTGGCAAAAGACGGATGCCGATCAGTTCGGCGGCGATGTCCATGTCTCGGATAGCCATCCACTGCCGGCCAATCCGGCCGCGAATGATATTTATGGCGATGATGGTCAGGAATAGAACGATGGTGAGAACCACCAGATACTGAAAGTTCGTATCGCCGTAGGGTTCGGTGAGCGGCATGCCGAGAAGAGAGCGATTGATCGCGTCGATGGCGCCGGAGTCATTATAGTTGTAAAGCCAGGCTATGCGGCCGAACGCCCACTCGAGGAAAAATTGCGCAGCGAGCGTGGCGACCGCCAAGTAGAAGCCTTTGATGCGCAGGCTGGGTAGCCCGAAGATGATGCCGATGCCGGCTGCAAAGAAGCCCGAAAGCAGGATGTGAATGACGATATTCACATCAGGGAAGATCGTCGACAGCTTATAACAGGCATAAGCGCCGACGCCCATAAAGCCGCCAGTACCAAGCGAGATGAGACCGGCATAGCCGACGAGAATGTTGAGACCGAGGGCGGCGAGCGCGAAGATCAACGTTGGTATGATGATCGTGTTCAGCCAGAAGTCATCCGCGATAAACGGGACCACGAGGTAAAGGAACGCGATCAACACGTAGACGAAGTAGCGCTCTTGCGTGATCGTGAGGACCTGCTGGTCGGCACGATAGGATGTCTTGAGATCACCAACCTCACGGTAGAACATCTATATATTACTCCATTCGCGGGCGTTGGTGGTCAGGTCGTCGAGAGACTGCCGGTGAGGTCTCACGGCATAGTCCCGGGCGACGGGCCAGATGGCCCCGGTCACGTCGAGATTGGCGCAATCGATGCAAAAGACGCCGACATGGCCTTTGCGGGTCATCAGTTCGCCTGCCTCCAAAGTCATATGCGCTCGATGATCTTTTCGCCGAACAGACCTTGCGGGCGGAACCACAAGAAGATCAGCGCGACGAAGTAGGGCACCCAGCTCTCGATAGAGCCGCCAACGAGCGGGCCCCAATAGAACTCGGCCAGCTTTTCGGTGATGCCAATGATAAGGCCGCCAATGATGGCACCTGGAATCGAGGTGAAGCCGCCGAGGATAAGAACCGGGAGCGCCTTTAGGGCCACGATTTCCAACGCGAATGATACGTCCGAGCGCGCGCCCCACATGATGCCGGTGACGAGGGCGACGATGCCGGCGGCAAACCAGACGATGCGCCAGATCTGCTGCAACGTAATGCCGACGGACATTGCAGCCTGATGGTCGTCGGCGACGGCGCGCAAGGCGCGGCCGATCTTGGATTTGTTGAAGAAGATCGCGAGGCTGGCAACCATGAGGGCTGCAATCACGGCAGCGGCAATATCAATGTGCTGGAATATCACGCGGCCGCCAAGCATCTCGATTTCACTGGATCCGGTCGGCAGGCCGATCTGCTCCGTGATCATGGTCTTTGGCTCGCCGCCGAACACGCTTTCACCGAAGCCGATCAGAAAGGTATTGATGCCAATCGTCGCCATGAACAGGATTATGTCGGGCTGGTTGACCAGCGGGCGCAGCACAACGCGCTCGACTGTGACGGCGAGGGCGAACATGATGAGTACGCTCAGGGCCAACGCCAGCCAGGCGGGCACACCAGCCTCATAAAGCCCGACAAGCGACAGGGCACCGAACACCACCATGATGCCCTGGGCGAAATTGAAAACGCCGGATGCCTTAAAAATCAAGACGAAGCCGAGCGCGATCAAGGCATAGAGGATGCCGGAGACAAAACCCTCCCAGATCACCTGGACCAGAAGATCCGGCATCGCACCCATCTGGACGAACGGGTCGACGAAGACGTTGTACAGTAGTTCCATGGATCAGCGCTTTTCCCGTACCGGACGGCCAGCCTCTAGGTGCTGCGGCCTTCCACTCCCCGTGTTTCATTTACTATTCGTGGCTAACGCCCAGGTAGGCATCAATCACGTTCTGGTCCGACTGGACGACTTGCGGCGTGCCATCCGCTATCATTTCGCCGTGGTCCAGGACGACGACGCGATCCGAAAGGTCCATGACGACGCCCATGTCATGCTCGATCAAAGCGATGGTGGTGCCGAGTTGTTCGTTGGCGTCGATGATAAAGCGGCTCATGTCGCGCTTCTCTTCCAGGTTCATACCGGCCATCGGTTCATCGAGCAGGAGAAGCGTCGGCTCCATCGCGAGCGCACGGCCGAGTTCAACCCGCTTTTGCAGTCCATACGGCAGGCGGCCGACCGGCGTTCGGCGGATCTCCTGGATCTCGAGGAAGTCGATGATTTCCTCAACCTGGCGGCGATGTTCGATCTCTTCGTTCTCGGCGGGGCCGGAGCGGATCATCTGCCAGAAGAGGTTGGCCTTCATCTTGAGGGTGCGGCCCGACATGATATTGTCGAGGGTCGACATGCCACGAAACAGGGCGACGTTCTGGAAAGTGCGCGCTATGCCCTGGGTCGCGGCGATGTGGGGACGCATCTGTTTACGCGCAGTGCCGAGGTAGGTGATCGTGCCTTCCTGCGGATGATAGAAGCCGTTAATGCAATTGAGCATTGACGTCTTGCCCGCGCCATTGGGGCCGATGATGGCACGGACCTCGCCGCGCTTGATGTCGAACGAGACGTTCTGGATCGCCTTCACGCCGCCGAACGAGAGCGAGATGTCATCAACCTTGAGGATGATCTCGTCTTTGATGCGGTCGTCGACGACGTGACCATCGGCTGCCGTCAGGTTGCCCTGCGCTTCTGACACTCCGTCCATCATTATTCGGCGGCCTCCCTGACCGGCTGATCGGTGGAGGGCGTGGCGACATCGATGATAGCAACATCGCCTTCGACAACACCCTTGCGGCCGTCCTCAAATGTCATTTCGGTGGAGATCCGGCCGCGCTTGGAGCCATCGTAGAGAGCTTGGACAAGCGGCTCGTAACGTTCGGCGACGAACGAACGCCGGATCTTGAGCGTCCGCGTCAGTTCGCCATCGTCGGCGTCGAGCTCCTTGTGGAGGACCAGGAAGCGCTTGATCTGCGAACCGGCCATGCGTTCTTCACGGGTGAGTTCTTCGTTGACCTGGACAACGCGCTTGCGGATCATCTCGTAGACGTCCGGATGGGCGGCAAGTTCCTGATAGCTGGCGTAAACGACGTTGTTGCGTTCGGCCCAGCTCGACACCGAATTAAGGTCGATGTTGATCATCGCGGCCGCGAAATCGCGGCCATGACCGAAGACGACGGCCTCACCGATTTCAGGATAGAACTTCAGCTTGTTCTCGATGTATTTGGGTGCGAACAGCGAGCCGTCCTTCAGCTTGCCAACGTCCTTGGCACGGTCGATGATGACGAGGTGGCCGCGACTGTCGAAGAAGCCGGCGTCGCCGGAATAGACCCAACCATCCTCGGTCTTGGTTTCAGCGGTGCCTTCAGCGTTCTTGTAGTACGCCTTGAAAACACCCGGAGAGCGAAACAGCACTTCGCCGGTCGCGTCGTCGATCTTGATTTCCACGCCCGGGGCCGGCTTGCCGACGGTGTCTGCATAAATTTCGCCATCCGGTTGCATCGTGATGTAGACGCTGGCCTCGGTCTGGCCGTAGAGCTGCTTCAGGTTGATCCCGAGCGAGCGGTAGAAAGAGAAAATTTCCGGCCCGATGGCCTCGCCGGCCGTATAGCCCGTCCTCAGTCGTGAGAAACCAAGACGGTTACGCAGCGGCG
>CAZWCL010000277.1:0-5314 GCA_964632265.1 uncultured Hyphomicrobiaceae bacterium
CAAGAGGACGGCTGGGACCCGGCACTGGACACCGTCCCGCCGGAGACGATGACCTCACGCGCCGCTTTCAGTTCACGCGACCGGCCCTTCTGGTCGAAACGCACGCCCGTACAGCGTTTGCCGTCGAACAGTAGACGTTCGGCCAGGGCATTGGTTTCGATCTTGAGGTTTGGCCGGCGGCGTGCTTCGGCGAGGAAGGTCTGCGCGGTCGAACCGCGAAACCTGCCGTTGCGCGACATCTGGCTATAGCCGACGCCTTCCTGCTGGGCGCCCGACAAATCCGGCGTGAACGCAAATCCGGCCTGCTGCGCGGCTTCGACGAAGCGATGAGTCAGCGGCAGGATGGTGCGGTAATCCTCGATCTTGAGGGGGCCGGATTTGCCCCGGTGCTCATCTTCCCCGGGGGCATAACTCTCGAGAGATTTAAAGAACGGCAGGCAATCATCGTAGCTCCATCCGGCACAGCCCATCTGCGCCCAGTTGTCGTAGTCAGCCCGGTTGCCGCGCACGAACAGCATACCGTTAATCGAACTCGAACCACCAAGCACGCGCCCGCGTGGCCAATGGATCGCGCGGTTCCCGCTGCCGGGTTCGGGATCGGTCGCATACATCCAATTCACCGAAGAATTATAGAGCAGGCTCAGGACGCCGGCCGGTATGTGGATCATCGGGTGCCAATCACGCGGACCGGCTTCGAGCAGGACGACACGCGCGCCGTCTTCCGACAACCGGTTGGCGAGCGTACAACCGGCCGAGCCTGCACCAACGATTATGTAGTCGCAGTCAGCCTCCTCGCCGGTCACCATTTCATCCGCCATTTGCGCCTCCCTGACAATTCAAGCCCCCCACACTATCGCACCCGTCCCGTGAACGGAAAATCTCGCGCACCATGACACCGGAGCTTGAAGGGCACGCTAACACCGATATCGCCGATGCGATCGCTTGAGGTCCGCTGCCGCGCAACAGTATCTCGGAACATCGCCACACCGACTGGAGACATCACATGAAAGCCCCGCGGACACTCGGTTTCATCGGACTTGGCGTCATGGGCGGGCGGATGTGCCGGAACCTTGCGCAGAAATCCGACCTCCCCGTCATTGCCTACGATGTCGACCCCGAAAAAGCAGCGGCGCTCGCTGATTATGGCGTCAAGTCCGCCGGGACGGCCGCAGATGTCGCGCGTGACGCCGACATGATCTTCATGTGCGTACCCGGTGAACCGCAGGTCCGCGACGTCGTGTTCGGTGCCGGCGGTCTCGCCGATGCGATGCGCGCCGGACAGACCCTCGTCGACATGACGACGGCCACGGTCGAAGTGAACCGCGAAGTTGCCGACGCCCTCTCCGCCAAGGACTGCCATTTCGCCGACGCCCCCGTCGCGCGCGGTGTACCGGCGGCGGAAAACGGCACGCTTGCGATCACCGTCGGCGCTGATGAAGCCGTCTTCGATGCTATCCTGCCTCATCTCCAATGCATGGGCGAACAAATCTCGCATTGCGGCGGCGTCGGCACCGGCCAGGTGCTCAAGCTGATGAACAACATGCTCATCTTTCAAAACGTCACTGCACTTGCCGAGGCCATGGCGATCGCGACGCGGGCCGGTGTTGCGCGTGACAAAGTCTTCGACATACTCGCAAAAGGCTCCGCCGATTCCTACGCAATGCGTAAGCACGGCAGCCACATGGTCACCGGGGACTATCCGGACGACCAGTTCCCGGTCGTCTATTCACTCAAAGACATCGGCTACGCCCTCGACCTCGCCGAAAAGGTCGGCGTCGACGCACCAAGCGCCAAACTCGCACGCCAGCGCCTCGAAGCCGCCCGCGAGAAGGGATGGGGCCAGTACTACAGTCCGGTGATCTATCGGTTGTACGAAGAAGATTGAGGCGCTTGGCAGGTTGGACGGATCTCGTGGCCACTCACTCCTTCGGCTTGTAGACGCCTTCTTTTTCATCATAGACGAGTTCGCCGGCGTCTCGGTTGCGTTCGTTGGTCGTCTTTGGTTGCTGGCGGCGTGCCTCTTCGCGGGCCGCTTCGATAGCTGCGGCCTGCATACGCTGTTTGAGCCAGCGATAGCCGAGATAGGCAGCCGCTCCGAGAGCGAGTAGAACAATCAACTGCGGCACCGCGGCGTCCTCCCGTGAGGGGGTTCATGAGGCGGTTTCCGGGCCATTTTTCCCGGGCCGCCCAAGCTGGCAGGCTGAAAGTGCCCAGGCCACCGAGGTCGCCGAGGCGCGACGCGGTTCGAATTAGAGCCCGTAACGCTGCCACAACATACGCTTTTCAATAGTAGACACTAAATCCTCGGCGAATTCGAGACGCATCGACGACAAGTCATCGCCATCGAATGACGGTGCTGCAATCATCGGACGGCGCAAGCGCGAGAGCAGACCGCCCGTCTGGAGCTTGATCTGGCGCAGGCGAACCTTGTCGCCGAAGAGTTCGCGCATCTTGGTGCGCACGTCCGACAACCCGTCGATCAGGCCGCGCGCCGCCGCCTGTTCCGCCGACCAGAAGGCGCCCGAAAACAAGTCGCCGTCGATGTCGTTCAATTTCTCGCCGCGGCGCTGCTTGACGATGCCCTTGAACACTTCATGGACATCGGTCTGTATCGATTTCAGCCGCTCGATATCTTCATGTTTTGCCGGGCGGAAGGGGTCGAGGATCGACTTGTTCTCACCGGCCGTGTAGACGCGGCGCTCAATACCAAGCTTATCGATCGCCTCGACGAAGCCAAAGCTTGCAGCGATCACGCCGATCGAGCCAACGATCGATGAGGGGTCGGCGTAAATCTCGTCGCCGGCAACGGCCAAATAATAACCGCCGGAAGCTGCCACGTCCTCGCAGAAGACATAGACCTTTTTCTTCTTTTCCGTCGCCAGTTGCCGGATGCGCCGATAGATCAAGTTCGATTGCACCGGCGAGCCGCCCGGAGAATTGATCACCACGGCGACAGCTGGCGTCTTGGAGGCGGCGAACGCGCGCTCGATCGCGCTCGCGGCGGTCGCGATCGACAGCGAAGAGCGCAGCGGCGCGGCCATGCCGATAGGCCCCGAGAGGCGGAGAACGGGAATGGTTGGCGGAGAAGTAAATGGCCACATCGGCGAAGTGTCCTCACAAAGCTGATCTCAATCGTCATTTGCGCTTCCAGCGCATGAAGCGTCATAATCCCTTACGCTGCCGTCCCAATCCTGACAACGCTCTCGCGGAGAGGTTCCCCCGGTTCACTCCGTCGCGAGGCGGCCAGGCAGGGGCGCGGGTGATTTCAGCACGCAATCGATGTCGGGCATGAAACGGTGGTCCGGTCCGTGGACGACAAGCCCCGGGGCGAGGCAGGCCGGCCCGCGGCTCCCCTTGATGGCACGGACGATAACCCGATGGGCCGGCTCGCCGGCGCGGGCGTGCAGGGGTTGTACGACGATGCTACCGAAGCGGGGCATCACGGCGCAGAGCAGCGCGGGCAGGCGATCGGCCGGATAGATCAGCAAAAGCGTGCCGCCGGAGCGCGTCATGCGCGCCATAAAACGAAGCCAAAGATCAAGGCCCGCCTCGGGCAGTGCGTGGGCGCCGGCTTTCAGCGCCTCCGGTGACCGGCGATGATCGTTGGCACTGTAGAAGGGGGGGTTCGAGACAGCGACGTCGAAACCGTTTTCGGGAAGTTCGGGCTGGCCTGCCAAAATTGGAGCCGCCACATCATCGCGGATAACCCGTGCGCGCCGGTCAAGGCTGGCGGCCTCAATGTTGGCATTGGCGAGTTCGCAGCAGCTGCGGTCTCTTTCGAGGAGTGTGACATCAAGCTGCGCCAGCCGGGTTGCTGCCAATAGCCCGACAGCGCCGACACCGGCGCCCACATCGATCAGGCGGACGGGGCTGGCGCCGTCGCGGCGGCTCTGATGGCCAACGGCGGCGGCGAGAAGGACCGCGTCCGTGCCCGCCCGGTAGCCGCGCTTGGGCTGGCGCAGGTAAATCGCTCCACCGAGAAAAGCATCGAGTGTCGTCGATGCCGGCACCGTGTCGCAGATTTCATCCAGTTCCCGCGCGGAAGATCGCATGCCGTCCAGCGGCGCCTTTGGCTTGGCGGGTATGGGCACAGCCGTTCCGGCATTGACCGCACCACCGACCCCGATCATTGGTGATGCCACACTAGCCTGCGCCCGCAACGTCAGTTCTGGCGCCGGCACATCCGGTGCCAGTCGCCGGTCCGGTCCATGTGGGTCTTCAGCGTCGGGCATCGCTGGATATCCATTGGCCAAGATCGGAATCTTCCAGGATACGGCGGGCGCGTGATAATTCCTCGTCCGGCACCAGAATCCGCCTTGGCAGAACGCCGATCGACCCTTCGACGGCGCTCACATGCTGATCAACCAGATCAGGGCTTAAACCGGCATCACGCAACAAAACCACGAGAAAGTTGATCAAAACCTGATCGTTGGACCTGACGAGTTCGCGCATACACTCATTACTCTTTCGTCTTGACCATCACATCAATTTGAGCGTGAGGCTTTCGATCTCTGCCGGCAAAATACTGGAAATCCAGGCTGATGCGGCAATCTGCCGGGAACAGCACCTCGGCGGCACGACTAAAGTGTGGCACAGATCGACTGGATATTCGAGATGCCACCGCTGTGGCGTGAACCACGCACGGCGGAGCGGCCAAACAAAAAGGTGATGCTTTGGGACTCGTCGTTGCGCTCAACGAACCGGAGGAACCGGCACACGGCATTGCCGGGCTGACAGCGCTTGTCGAAGACGACATGAACGCGGTCAACCGCATCATCCTCGACAAGGCGATTTCCGATGTCGACATGATCCCGGAACTCGCCAATCACCTGATCGATTCCGGCGGCAAGAGACTGCGCCCGATGCTGACGATCGCATCGTCGAAGCTGGTCGGCTATGAGGGCAACGGTCACATCACACTCGCCGCCGCAGTCGAGTTCATGCATACCGCGACGCTTCTTCACGATGATGTCGTCGATGAGAGCGACATGCGGCGTGGCCGCAAAACCGCACGGCTGCTGTGGGGAAATCAGGCAAGTGTGCTCGTCGGCGACTTCTTGCTCGGACAGGCGTTCCGGATGATGGTGAAAGTCGGCTCTATGCCAGCGCTCAAGATCCTGTCAAACGCCGCCGCGGTGATCGCCGAAGGCGAAGTCATGCAACTTGCCGCTGCCAAAGACCTGACGACAACCGAAGATGCGCATCTTGCCATCATTAACGCTAAAACGGCGGCGTTGTTCTCCGCTGCGAGCGAGGTCGGCGCCGCCATCGCAGGGCGCCCGGCCGAAGAGCAGGCGGCGCTCAAATCCTACGG
>CAZWCL010000278.1:0-5314 GCA_964632265.1 uncultured Hyphomicrobiaceae bacterium
TGTGCTTGGCCCCGAGATAGGTGAAGGGGATCAGGTGCACCCCAAAGATTTCTTGGATGTAGCCCGCGTCGCCAGGGGTGACGTTGTGGGCTTGCGTTGACGCGCTCGAAAGTGCAAGCGCGACGCTTGCGGCAAGCAGGACGTGCGCACCGAAGCGACGCACGCCTTGCCAGCCCGATAAGATCGGTGGCATTGAAAACTCCGCGTTATAGGTTGATCGGGTGAAGCCAGATGTGACTTGGCGCGATCAAACGCGAGGCGGACGTTCCAGAGGCTCAGTCAATCCTGACGCGATCCGCTGGGTCAGCGGACGCCAAAGTGCCGCCTTTTCTCCATGCGCAAATCCGCCATCACTCGGACGCGGCAAGGCGATCGGACTATGGTCATGATCGACCACATCGTGAGCGTGACCATGCAGTGCGGTCCACAGATCTTCCAAGGCGTTGTGATCGTGACCATGGCCGTGTTCGGTTACAGTTGCCGCCAGTTGACTTGCGCTCCAAAGTCCTTGCGGACTATGCCCAGTGATTGTCGAAAGAGATGATGCAACCAAAGCAGCACAAATTAGAACGCACAGAAGCGGGCGTCGCCAATGAGCCAGAACGCGCCTAAAACTGTGCTTGGATGCCATTTTGAATGAGCTCTGATCGAAGCCTGGGCAGAGTAACGCCCCTACAATGAACCCCTGTTCGAGACAAGTTGCTGGAGCACGATTTTGTCATGCGTGTGGCTCCGTTATTGTAGCAACAGCACGGAATAACTACTCGAACGGCTTACGAAGGTGCTGTAATGCTATCTATTCTCGCAGATCGCACCTACAGGCACCTGTTTTTTGCGCAGATCATTGCTTTGCTCGGAACCGGGATGGCGACCGTGGCGCTCGGCCTGCTCGCCTATGACTTTGCGGGCGACCGTGCCAGCTTGGTTCTTGGGACCATCTTTACGATCAAGATGATCGCGTATGTTGTTGTTGCTCCATTGCAGGCGCGTTCGCAGACCGTCTTCCGCGCCGTCTCCTGCTTGCCGCTCTGGATGTGATACGTGCAGCGGTCGTGCTTTTGCTGCCGTTCGTCAGCGAGGTCTGGCATATCTACGTCCTAATTTTCTTTCTGCAGTCGGCATCGGCGGCTTTCACACCGACCTTTCAGGCGACGATCCCCGATGTCCTAACGGAAGAGGAACGCTACACGCGTGCGCTCTCGCTTTCGCGCCTCGCTTACGATCTCGAAAACTTGATCAGCCCGGCGCTCGCCGCCCTGCTTCTGACCGTCTTTTCATATAATGCGCTTTTCGTCGGGACCGTCTTTGGCTTCCTCGCTTCAGCCGCCCTCGTTGTTTCCGTGATGCTCCCGAGCCCAAGCCCCTCGCAGCCGCGCGGCATCTATGACCGGACCACGCGGGGCAGCTGGATTTATCTCTCGACGCCCAGACTGCGTGGTCTGCTTGCGCTGAATTTCGCGGCTGCGGCTGCGGGTGCAATGGTCTTGGTGAATACGGTCGTTCTCGTCCGCTCTGGTCTCAGGCTTGGGGAAACCGAAGTCGCAATTGCTTTGGGTTTGTTCGGTGGAGGCTCGATGCTGGCGGCATTGCTCTTGCCTCGCATACTGGATGGCGTGGCGGATCGTCCCGTGATGCTGGTCGGTGCCGCACTCATGATTGCGGGGCTTCTATTGCTTGCAGGCTTGATCGCGGCTATTGGGCTCACCATGGCAAGTTTGTTCTCGGCCTGGTTCCTGGTCGGTTTTGGGTATTCCGCGGTGCTCACGCCGTCGGGCCGGCTGTTGCGGCGATCTTCACATGAGGAAGATCGGCCCGCTGTCTTTGCGGCACAGTTCGCGCTGTCGCACGCTTGTTGGCTTATGACCTATCCACTTTCTGGATGGTTGATGACGGCGTTCGGTACTGTGGCCACCCTGGTTACGCTTGCCGCGCTCTCCACACTCGGTGTTTTGATGGCGATGACTTTTTGGCCCGCTGCCGATCCCCTTGAACTCGAACACACACATCTCGATTTGCCAGCAGATCATCCTCATATTCGGGAAGGTAGGCATCATCGCCACGCCTACGTTGTCGATGATTGTCACCGAGCATGGCCTTGAACGTGTTGCCGACACGCGTACTCGCCAGTGCCATACTGCGGCGAGCAACAAAGGGTCAAGGTAACATGGCTGGGGCGCACGAGCACGGAGGCGTTTAGGGCCATTCACGTCGCTGCCGACTGACGGTTTTCTGGGCACAGCGACCGCGACGGGCATCCATCGACGCAACTACGCGATCGGTAATGGTCGATGGTGGGGGCCATTGGATAATGTTTGAAACCCCCCAAAATTTGTCCGCTAGTTGGAGCTGCGCGGCGAGTCATGTGGTCCGTGTGGCGGCTTAGGCCTTCTGGTCGCCGAGTTTGGTGAGGCAGCCGTCGTGCGTCCGTAGCGCGTCCAGAACACGACACTCGGCAACAGTGCCACGGCTGCATTCGTCGAGCATCCGCGTAAGCTCACCTTGCAGGGCTTCAAGCCTTGTTATCCGGTGCTCGACGTCTCGCAGTTGCCGCCGTGCGATCAGGTCGACTTCGGAGCAAGACCGCTTCGGATTGTCGGAGAGGTCGAGCAGTTCTCTGATCGCGTCGAGTGTGAAGCCGAGTTGCCGCCCCTGCCGGATGAAGGCGAGCCGTGTGAGATCATCGGCGCCATAACGCCTTTGCCCGCCTTCAGTGCGTTCCGGCTCTGGGAGGAGCCCTATCTGCTCATAGTACCTGACCGTCTGCACCTTCGTGCCGGTACGTTTCGCAAGTGTCCCTATTGAGAGCATCGCAAACCACTTTCCATTGCTTTAGTCGACGTAGATTTAATAGATGCGCTTTGTACAAGGCTCCGGGCGCGGTGAGCCGCACCCCTGGCGCACAAAAAAAAGGTGCTTGAACCTCTAGCCACTGTAGCTTGTATGAAGCGGCCTGTCCGAGACAGAACGGGAGCACGGTGTGCAACGCAGAGGATGTAAATGGGTTCAGACCTATCTGCCGGTGGTGTCAAGGGCAACCGCGATATCCGCTGACTTGTCTCAAGGGTTTCTGCCTGATGGATAAGTTTAACGGCGAAGTAGCACTCTTGCTCGCATGGCTGCTCGCGTTGGCTGCATCCCTCGCGGCGCTCTTCATCGGAGAGGCGATGGGGCAAACACCTTGTTGGGTTTGCTGGATTCAACGCATCTTCATGTTCCCGCTGGCGATCATCCTGGGCCTGGGCCTGTGGTGGGAAGACCGCTCATCGGGACGCTACGGCCTCGCGCTCGCGCTGCCGGGCGGCACTGTCGGCCTCTGGCATCTTGCACTCTATGGGGGGCTGATACCTGAGCGCTTGGAGCCGTGCTCGGCGGATGGCCCCTCCTGCACCGACGCCAATCAACTAATCCTGGGGGTGCCCATCCCACTGTTATCGGTCATCAGCTTTTTCGTTATCGCCGCATTATGCGCTGCCGCGCTCAAGGACAAACGATCATGAACCGTAAGACGCTGATCCTGTCAGTTCTCGCCGTTGCAGTTACGGTCTTTGCTGTGGCCGCATGGTACGTGTCACGACCGGCAACTTCCGACTCTAGTGCAACCACCCAAGTCGCCGCGCCTCTCGTCCGTCCGTGGTCACCAATTCTAGGCCCCGCGAAGGCGCCGGTAACGATTGTCGAGTTTTTCGATCCGGCTTGCGAGACCTGCCGCGCTATGTACCCGATCGTGAAAGACATCATGGCTGAGCACGGCAAGGCAGTTCGCGTTGTCATCCGTTATACGCCATTCCATGGTGAAGTCTCCGAAGAGGCGATCCGCGTCCTGGAGGCTGCCCGAGTTCAGGGTGTATATGAACCCGTTCTGGAAGCGCTTTTGCGCGAGCAACCTCAATGGGCATCTCATGGTGGTTTCCGTCCCGACCTTATCCTGCCGATCGCGCAAGCAGCCGGTCTCGACACGGAAGCTGCAAAGGAACAGGTTCGTGCGCCCGCGGTTGACGCAATCTTGCAGAATGATCGTGCTGATGGACGCGCATATGGCATTCGCGCCACGCCAACCTTCTTTGTCAATGGCCTCCCGCTTCCCAGGTTTGGGGTGATGGAACTGAGGACGCTCGTGGCTGAACAGGTCGCGGCGAGAGGCTCATGAGCAGGCCACTGTTCGAATGCAACGGAGCAGAATCATGAGGCGACAAATCGCTGGAGCGACCGTAGCAGCCGTTCTTGGGGCAGATGTCTCAATTGCCGGTTCGCGCGATCTGGTTGTCGAGAGCGCTTGGTCCCGCGCATCAATCGGCACCCAACGTCCGAGCGCGGCTTATATGACGATCCGAAATACAGGGACGGAAGCTGTCAGACTCATCGGCCTCCGCACCGATCTGGCCATGATGCCGCAAGTTCACAGGACAACGATAAGCAAGCAGGGGGTAAGCTCGATGGCGCCCGCAGGCGAAGTCGAAATAGGACCCGGTGCAGCGGTAGCGCTAAAGCCCGGTGGCCTCCATGCTATGCTAATGCAGCTCACCCGCCCGATGACCAAAGGAAAGAGCTTTACACTGACGCTCGTCTTTTCGGATGGCGGCGAGATAGCAGTCAACGTGCCAATCCTGAGCCTCGCGGCGCGGGGACCGGGAAGCTGATGCGATGGCATGCGGTCCTCAAGTACGTCGCCGCTTCAATTGGCGTACTGGCCGTGACCCTCTTGGCAGGATGGTGGCAGGTGGATGGACCGGGTGCACCGAAGCCGACAAACGGTCGTCCTCTGCCGCTCAATAGGATGGCCTTCAGTTTGACGGACCACGAGGGTCGCTCTGTCAGACCCGAGAGCCTGATGGGACGTGCGTCACTAATCTTCTTCGGCTTCACTTGGTGTCCGGATGTGTGCCCGACCACGCTTTCCGACATCTCTGGCTGGCTCGACGGGCTCGGCGAGGACGGAGATCGGCTCAATGTCATCATGATCACGGTCGACCCTGCGCGCGATACGGTGCAAACGTTAGCCGAATACGTCGGTCATTTCCATCCGGCGATCCGTGGCTGGACTGGCACCAAGGCCGAGGTTGCTCAAGCCGTCGAAGGCTTTCGCGCCAAGTTCGAACGTATCCCGATTGAAGGCGGCGGCTACACGATGAACCATACCGCGGGCGTCTTCCTGTTCGATGCCGACGGCAAACTAGCCAGCGTTATCGACCCTCATGAGCCGCGCCAGTTCGCGTTGCCCAAGATCCGCCGCGTCCTCGATAGACCCGCTAGGGAGACGGGCTGATCGTCGCAACGATGTGGTCCAGAAGCGGAGTTAAAGGCTTGAAGCTACAGC
>CAZWCL010000279.1:0-5303 GCA_964632265.1 uncultured Hyphomicrobiaceae bacterium
AAAATACCTTTCAGAATATCGACCTGCCCCGCACGACTAGGCAGAGTAAGAGCAACATCCTCGAGAACGACGACTGCCGGACCTGAACTGATATCGGCACGTTCGCCGACCCCGCCCCTAGCGTCCGGCAGAGAAGCACTACTTTGCATGTCACCCCGCTAAAGCCTTATGCCAGCGCAACTCCGGCGCAACCTATGGGTCCGACCCTATCGTCGCCGCGTCCGCCACCTTAGATAACGGAAGTAGGCGAACCGCAGATCAAATCCAAGAGTGGATCAAACGATGACGATGATGACCAGACCATGGCTGAGCAGCCTCCAACTCACAAAGGCACGAGTCGGTGCAATTTTCGCGATCGTCCTTGGATGCGCCCCTTTCCTCGTCATGAACTCTGGTCCAAGAGCCGCCGAGAGCGGCGAGCCGATAACAATCTCCGCTTTTGGCGACAGCCTCACGGCCGGCTACGGACTGCCGCCTGGAGCCGATTTCGCAGCAAAACTCGAAAAGGCCCTTCGCGCCAAAGGCCTCAATGTTCGCGTCAACAACGCAGGCGTGTCTGGCGACACCACATCGGGCGGTCTGGCACGCTTTGACTGGGCCGTACCGGACGAGACCGACGCCGTGATACTCGAACTCGGCGCCAACGACGCGCTGCGCGGTATCTCGCCGAAGCTCGCGCGGAAAAACCTGACGGCAATGCTGGAAAAGTTGAAGGCGCGTAATCTACCGGTCCTGCTTGCCGGCATGCGTGCTCCCGCCAACTGGGGCGAGGCGTATCAAACCGAATTCGATGGCATGTACGCCGACCTTGCCCGCTCCTTCAACACCATATACTACCCGTTCTTCCTTGAAGGTGTGATAAATCAGCCGAAACTCAAGCTCGCGGACGCCCTCCATCCGAACGCCAAGGGTGTTGACGTGATCGTCCAACGCATTCTGCCGACGGTTAAAGTGCTGGTTGCCGAGGCCAAGAACAGGGCCAAGAACAATACCAGCACCGAGACCACAAAGCAGTGAGACAAGCGCTGCCGCGGCGCCAGCAACGTTTTCTGGCGATGATGCCCACGGAAACGTCTCCGTCCATTAAGCTGGCCAAAGCCTTTCAGGATACCCGTGCGTTTGACCAGATCCGAGCAAAAAGCTATCCGCTGCGATCGCGGTAGCTGAACGATCACGCCGGCTGGGGGACATAATGCAGCGATCAATACTCATAACCGGTTGCTCGTCGGGCATTGGTTTGGCCGCGGCGCGCGCCATGCGGGACCGAAATTGGAGGGTATTTGCGACCGCCCGCGCTGCCGAAGATCTCGAATCATTGCGCCGCGACGAGCACCTCGAACCAGTACACCTTGAACTGCGCGATCATCGTTCAATAGCGGCCTGTGCGTCCGAAGTAATCGAGAAAACGGGCGGTCGCCTTGATGCGCTTTTCAATAACGCAGCCTTCGGTCAGCCAGGTGCAATGGAAGACCTGCCGACCGAGGCTCTTCGCGACCAGTTCGAGGTCAATGTGATTGGAACACACGATCTGACACGGCACTTGATTCCATCGCTACTTTGTTCGGATGGCGGCCGGATCGTGCAGTGTTCTTCCGTTCTTGGGTTGATAGCGGCACCCTACCGTGGCGCTTACTGCGCGTCGAAATTCGCACTTGAAGCCATGAGTGACGTCCTCCGCATTGAGCTTGAAAATACGCGTATCGCCGTCTCGATCATCGAGCCAGGGCCGATTAACACCAGATTCATTGATGGCAGCCTCGCCGCTGCCCGTCGCTGGATCAATATCCCCGAATCCCGCCACCGTTCCCGCTACGAGGCCATGATCGCAGCCCTCGAACGCGGCGGCAAGCAGACCTTCAAGCTCGAGCCCGAAGCAGTTGCCGCCAAGCTCGTGCACGCCGCCGAGGCCCGGCGGCCCAGGCGCCGATACTATGTAACGACCCCGACCTACATGGCAGCGGCAGCAAGACGAATCCTGCCGACAAGCGCTATCGATTGGCTCGCCGCACGCAACTGAAACGCCATAGCTCGTCCCGCCGTCAGGCACGGTGATAAGGATGGCCTGCAAGTATCGTTGCAGCCCGGTAAAGCTGCTCGAGCAGCACGACTCGGGCCAGGCCATGCGGCAACGTCATGGCGCTGAGCGAGACCACGAGATCGGCCTTTTCACGGGCCGCCGCGGCGTGCCCATCAGGACCTCCGATCATCAAGACGAGGTCACCGGCGCCGTCGTCACGTCGACGTCCAAGCTCGCTTGCAAAAGCAGAACTCGTCAGCGAGCGTCCTTTTTCGTCCAGAGCCCAGACCAGCGCCTTTTCCGGCGTCCGCTGCAACAGACGTTGGGCTTCATCCTGCTGCCGCAGAGACGCTGTTGCCGCCCGCGACTCCGCCAGCTCAACCACCGCAACGCCCCCAAAACCGAGGTTCCGTCCGACACCATTGAACCGCTTTACATAGTGATGCGCCAGTTCCGTCTCGGGCCCGGCCTTCAGCCGGCCAACGACCGCAAGCGTGATAAGCATCCGCAGTATCCGTATCGACGACGGCGCATGCTCCACCCGCCTTCTGAGCCGACAGCAACCGAAGCGAACCTAATGGGCCACATCACTTGTGTGATCGGCCATCCACATTTTTTCGAGATTATAAAACTCCCGAACCTCGGGACGAAAGACATGCACGACAATGTCGCCGACATCGATCAAAACCCAATCGTTGGCCGGCTGACCTTCGACACGCACCGTCGCGTACTTGGTTTCTTTCAGTCGCTTTTGCACTTGATCGGCTATAGCGCCGACATGGCGGTCCGATCGACCGGAGGCGATTACCATGTAATCCGCAACCGAGGATTTCCCGGCAAGCTCGATCTGAACGACATCCTCGGCTTTCGCATCTTCGAGGAGCGCTAAAATCTCACTGAGGAGAACCTGACTGTCCATCTCATTGGAGGTGGCGTCAGAACTAGGCGAGCTGGTCAATGCTCCCCCTTGGGCTATCGGCATGATTGGTTCGTAAATCCTAAAGCCGTTGATCCGAGGTGTTTGTCGCAGCCCTGCCGGACTAAAATCCGCAAGACCACCAGCACCGTGATTATACAATCGATTTGGTGACACAACAACCGACAGGCAAGGGCATGGCCCGGAAATCATCCCCAGGACAGATGAACCCCCTCACGAAACTATTAGAGCGTGGGTGTTTTGCGATGTGCAGCACGGATCGCTGTCGACGACAAATTTGAGAGCCGGCCCGTCAGCAACGTCCACGCTGGCGGTGTCAAAGACGGCAACAGATGCGCCCGCTCCTCATTGATGAAATGCGGCGCCAGCCACCGCCCGGCCGGCCCGGCAAGCGCCTTGTGCCGCCAATTGGGCCGGTCGACAATCACCATTGGCATCGTCGACGCGATATCACGCCAATGCTGCCAGTGATGAAACGTCACGAGATTATCGGCGCCCATCAGCCAGACGAAGTGGACTTCCGGATACCTGAGCGACAGAAAACTCAGCGTCGCCGCAGTATACGCTGACGGCAAATCTGCTTCGAACGATGTCACCTTGATACGCGGGTCAACCGCTGCCATCTCCTCACACAGCGTCAGCCGCTTCTCAAGCGGGGCTAGGTCGCCATGGGATTTGAGCGGATTGCCGGGACTCACCACCCACCACACCGCATCGAGACCAACACGGCGCAAGGCGGTGTGCGTGATCAAGCGATGCGCAGCATGCGGTGGATTGAATGACCCGCCAAGCAAGCCAATCCGCTGCCCCGCGCCAACGAGAGGCGGCTTTGGCCGGACTGAACCGAAGCTGACCGCTGCACTCTTGAACGCCAATAAACTTTTCCTGTCGAGACGGTAGCGGCCACCGGCTTTGAAGAAGGCCCTCGAATCGGCCTCAAACCGGCCTGGTCTGTCCGCTGCCGCGCACCACGTACTTGAAGCTAGTCAGTTGCTCGACCCCAACCGGGCCCCGCGCATGCATTTTGCCCGTTGCAATACCAATTTCCGCGCCCATGCCGAACTCACCACCATCGGCGAACTGAGTTGAAGCGTTATGCAGGACAATTGCCGAATCGACACGGTTCAAGAACTGAGCTGCTGTACCGTAGCATTCGGTAAGAATGCAGTCCGTATGATTCGAGCCAAACGTCGCAATGTGCTCGATCGCCCCATCGACACCATCAACAACCTTGGCCGAAATGATTTGATCCAGATATTCCGTTTGCCAATCTTCAGGTGTTGCAGCTTTCACCCGTTTATCCACTGAGCGTACCGCATCGTCGCCGCGCACCTCACAGCCGGCCTCCAACAACGCCTTGATGGCAGCTTCCATATGACCTTGTGGTGCCTCCGCATCAATCAGCAAAGTCTCCGCCGCCCCGCAAATTCCTGTTCTCCGCATCTTGGAATTGACGATGATCGGCACGGCTTCTTCCAAATCTGCGCCGCGATCCAAGTAAACGTGGCAGAGGCCTTCGAGATGAGCAAACACCGGCACGCGCGCCTCGTCCTGGACACGCGATACCAGGCTCTTTCCGCCCCTCGGCACGATTACGTCGATCGTCCCATCAAGCCCGCCAAGCATCGCGCCGACTGCCGCCCGGTCGGTTGTGGGCACGAGTTGCACCGCATTTTCGTCAAGGCCCGCCGCCTTGAGGCCGGCCACCAGACACTCGTGTATGGCGCTCGCCGAATAATAGCTTTCCGAACCTCCGCGTAGTATCACCGCATTGCCGGACTTGAGGCAAAGCCCGCCGGCATCGGCCGTCACGTTGGGCCGGCTCTCATAGATGACGCCGATCACACCGAGCGGCGTCCGCACCCGTTCGATCTTGAGGTTGTTTGGCCGGCGCCACTCGGCAATTGTCTGACCAACTGGATCGTCGAGCAGGATGTGACACCGATCTATCTCAGCGGTCTTCCGGCCGACCTCGACGACGAGGAGCGCCGCGCCCTCTACGGTATCGCCACCGGCGACGGCGAGGAGCACCTCGAGGAAGCCGACATCGCGGTGCCGCCCGAAGACGGCGTCATCACCGGTCCGACGGGGGCGCTGATCAACAGCGCTGCACGGGACGACATCGATAGTCTCGGCCTCATCGTCGAGTGCAATCCGCAGTTCCCCGATCCGAAAGCTGCAAGCGTCTTACTCGAGGAGGGGATCGAATCGCTCACCGAACTCGAGGTCGACGTTCAGGAGCTCGTGACGAGTGCCGAGGAGATCCGGGCGAAGCGGGAACAACTGGCTCAGCAGATGCAGGCGATCGCACAGGAGGAGAGTTCGCAGGCCCAGCCACTCCGGATGTTC
>CAZWCL010000280.1:0-5280 GCA_964632265.1 uncultured Hyphomicrobiaceae bacterium
GCAACGCCTTGCGTGAAACCTTGCCGGAAGACGTGGTCGGCAGGTCTTCGGCAAAGCTGATCAGCCGGGGCACCTTATAACCGCCGAGACGCTCCCGGACCAGCGCCTGGAGATCTTCGGCAAGACGCGGCTGCGGTGGCCACGAACGCGGCAGAACGATCGCTTTCACAATCTGGCCGCGCGATGGATCAGGGACGGCGATGACACCGCAATCCGCGACATCCGGATGGGAAACGAGCACGTCTTCAATCTCGGCAGGCCCGATGCGGAAGCCGGCACTTTTTATGAGATCGTCCGAGCGGCCGCGGTAGAAGTAGTATCCGTCGGCGTCACGAACAGCGAGATCGCGCGTCCGCACCCACGCCCCGAGCCGCATGTCGGCTGTCAGGTCAGGACGTCCCCAATAGCCGAGAAACAGTGTCGCGCAGTCTTCGCGTGTCACGATCTCGCCAGCCTCGCCAACTTCAACCTCGCGGCCATCGCCGTCCACCAGATGAGCCCAATGGCCCGGCAGCTCAAAGCCCATCGAGCCGGGCTTCGGCGGTCTCAGTCGGGCGCAATTACCGATCATGTGATTGACTTCGGTCAGCCCGTAGCCTTCGTTGCAGACAATGCCGAGATCTTCGGTGAGCCATCGCAACGTCTCGCCGGGCAGCGGCTCTCCACCCGTCCACACCGTTTGCAGCGCGAGGTCCGGCCAGCGCCGGCGCGGTTCTTCGATCTGGGCCATGCGTTTGAGGGCGGTTGGCGTCATGAAGCCGTGCGTGACGCCGTGCTTGGCCATAAAGCCGTAGGCCCACCCGGCATCGAACCTGTGCTGGGAGGCTACCATCGTGTGGCCGTGGAACCACGCCGGAAACACGGTATCGTTGAGCCCGCCGACCCACGCCCAGTCCGCCGGGGTCCAGAAGACGAGATCAGCGTCAAAGACATCGAGGTTGTAAAACAAGGACGTCGAAACATTATAGGCCCACAGCGCGCCATGACCATGCAGGACGCCCTTGGGTTGCCCGGTCGACCCGGAACTGTAGATCAGCAGCGCTGGCGTGTCGGACCGTGTTGCAACCGCCTCAAAGTGTGCACTGCCGCCTGTCAGCACCTCCGTGAAGTCCCGTTCGCCCACAGCCGTCTCCGCGCCGCCGCAGACAATGACGCCTTGCAGGTCGTCCAAGTGGTTGGCTATACCCGCCATCGGCCGCCAGACACGCGCTTCGGTCAACAGGATCGTGGTGGCGCTGTCGGACAGTATGTGGCGGACGGTGTCCGCGCCATAAAGCTGCGAGACGGTAACGGCGATAGCGCCGAGTTTGTAGACGGCGAGGTGCACGATGGCAGCCTCTGACCGCTGGCCGAGATGGACCGCGATGCGATCCCCCGTGCCGGCGCCGGCTGCCCGGAGCGCCGCAGCCAATTTGCAGGCAGCCTCGTCAAGTTGACGGTAGGTCAGGCGCCGTTCAACGCTGCCATCATCGTCGTCGCACACCAGCGCTATGGCGTCGGCGCGTGGTCCGGCAGCGTGGCGGGCAACGGTATCGGTCGCGATATTCGCAATCTCGGGGATCTCGATTACGTAGCGCCCTGTGGCAGCGTCGCGCACCAGATTGAGCTGATCCAGAAGTCGCTCGATGGTTGTGTCGTATGTGGTCATCGTCGGAGTTCCCGGATATTTTAGCGACGTTGTGCGACAGCGCGCGCCGAGCTGGCAGCGGCACAGGCGCGAACAGCGCATGAGTTGGGTCTATCACCGCCATAGGCGTCACCTGATCATCTGCTGAGGCAACCAGGTGGACAGCGCCGGAAAAGCAACCAGCACTGCCAACACAATCAATTCAAGGCCAATGAAGGGCGCAACGCCTTTCATGACATGCGTCATTTCCGTCCGCTCGTCGGTCGCGCTCAGAACCGCGAAAAGGTTGACGCCGACCGGCGGCGTGACGACCGAAATCTCGATCAGCTTGACGACGACGATGCCGAACCAGATCGGGTCGATCCCTAGCTTTTGTGAGACCGGGAACAGAAACGGCAACGTAACGACCATCATCGACGTCGTGTCGAGGAAGCTGCCGAGCACCAGGAAGAGCAGACACACCAGAACCATAAATGAAATGGGCGTATCCGCGATCGTGGTGATGGCGACAACCAGTTCATCGATCACACCTGTGACGACAAGCATCCGTGACAGCAAAAGTCCGCCGATCAGAACGGCGAAGATCGTACAACTGATCGCAGTCGCGTCGGCCAGCGCCGGACCAAGCCAGCCACGGAGACTTCGGCGGCGCGATACAGCGACGAGAAATGCCAGAAAAGCTCCGATCGCGCCGGCGGCCGATGCGGGATAAAGGCCGGAATATAGCCCTGCGAGCACGGGCCCGATGAGGAAGAGGAGCGGCCAAACAACGGCGGCAGAGCGCAGTTTCGTCGCCAGGCTCACCGCTGGCGGCAACGGCGGCGCCAGCCCTGGACGCAACCGCACCATGAAGGCGATCCCGATAAGATAGACGACCGCGGTCAACAGACCGGGGATAAGACCCGCCATCAGCAGGCGGCCGACGGACTGCTCGGTCATGATGGCGTAGATGACCATCGTGATCGACGGCGGGATCATGGCGGCGAAACTTCCGGTTGCCGCGATGCATCCGATCGAGAAGCTCCGGTCATATCCATGCCGGACCATTTCGGGGTAGGCGACGCGCGTGAACACGACGGCATTCACGATGGTCGATCCGGAAACCGCCGCGAACACGGCCGAGCCCAGTACGGTCGCTTGATAGAGACCCCCGCGCAGACGGCCGAGCCAGTTCTGCAGCGCCTGGAACAACTGCGTGGTGATGCCGGATGCCTCTGCGAACGTCCCCATCAGCACGAACATCGGCAAGACGGCGAGTTCGTAGTTATTGACCACCGCGAATGGCAGGCTCTTGAGTTGAGGGATAGTCAACGCGGGTCCCGCCCCAAGCAACATGCCGGCAAGACCAACGACTCCGAGGGCAGCGGCGACGGGAACGCCCGTTGCCAGCAGCATCAAGAGGGCGGCCACGCTCATCATGCCGATTTCGAGTGGTGTCATGGACGCGGCTGGTCTTGGCTGACTTCGTGCGGTCCCGGCACATCACGCCATCCGAAAACAGCGGCGCCGAAATCGGCGATACATTGTACCACCATCAGGCTCGCACCGAGCGCGAGGGCAAGCCGCGCCGGCCAGACCGGGAAATCATAAAGTCCGGCGGCGAACTCCCCCGTCGAAAATGAGTGCCCCGCAACCTGCCAGCCGAACCAGGCGATGAGGGCATAGAGCGTCCCGTGAACAATATGCCGGAAGGCATCCAGGATTCGTGCCGTCCGGCCGCTGGCATAGCGCGACAGGGTGATACGGATGTGCCGGCGCTGTTGCTGGCCGAGCGCCAGCGCGAAGAAGATGGCGACAACCATCATCGTTCCGGTAAACTCGGTAGTGGCGGGAATGGGCCGTGCCGTGAGCCCGAGCAAATCCAGGTTGCTCATTACCACATCCGCAGCACCGATCACCATCATGGCGAAGAGGCCTCCCCCGGCAACCAAGGCTGCCAGGCGATTAGTCCGCGCCAGATGGGCTCGCAGCCTCATCATATCAAATCGCCCGTATATCCGCTGTCATGTCCATCCACCGCAAGTAGGCACCGCCCGGACGAGAAGACGGCCGGCACTTTGATTCGCGCCAGCCGGCGCCGTGGCATTATGACGCTCTGGTAACGCTAAGTCTCGGCGGCGTCTTGCGCCTTAGCCGCCAACAACTTCCTTCCATATCTTGACCATCTTGCGCGCCGCCCTGCCATTCCCGGCGTCTTCCTGGGCCGCGATGAATGCTGCGAAGAAGTCCGGGTTCGCGTCCTTCCAGGCCTTCTTGTCGGCTTCAGGGAAAGCATGAAACTGAACGCCGCTCGCTTTAAGCTTTGCCGTCGCCCTCTCAGCCGCCGCGAGCGTTAGGTCGCGGTCTTTCCGAGCCGCCTCTCGCGAGATCGTCTCGAGCAGGCGTTGATACTCGGAAGAAAGCTTATCCCACACTGGTCGGGCCATCCAGACGCCGCTGGTAGGACCAAGCCACAAGGTGATGTCGTGGACGTGCTTTGCAACCTCATGGATTTTATAGCTGACCATCAGGTCGACTGAGAACGGGATGCAGTCCACCGTACCGCGGCTGAGCCCTTCGTAGAGTTCGGCAAGACCGAGCGTCACCGGCACGGCACCGGCAGCCTGCATCATCCTGGGCATATCCGACCCCCAGGTGCGGATCTTTTTACCCCTGATGTCGGCCAGTCCCTTGATCGGCTCCTTGCAAATGAGTTGGTAGGGATTGAGATGGTGAAAAAATAGAGCCTTTACCCGGTTGCGCTCGGCCTCTGCATCGAGTTCCGGCACTTCAGACATCAACCGCGTTATCAACGTGGTCGCCTGGGGCACCGCGCTCATCGCCATTGGAATAGAGTTTGGCGCCGTATGGAGCGGCAAGTCCGCGCCAAAATAGCTGGCCGACATATTGACGAGTTCGACACCGCCCGAACGGATCAACTGGAGATTTTCCTTCGCCTTGGCAAGCGTGCCTGCATAGAAGATCTTGACCTTGAGTTTGCCGTTCGTCCGTCTCGCAATTTCGGAGGCCCACCAGCGGTCCGCCGCCGACGTGACGGTGTTTTCGGTCCATTGGGACGACATTTTGAGAGTGGTTTGGGCCAGCACTGGCGTTGCCACTGTAAGAGCTAACATGGCGGCGAAGCCGGTTCGGATCATGCATTTTCTCCGGGTTCATCAGGCGGAATGGCCTCATCACGTCTCCATTCCACACCTTCTCGCCCGGAACAATTCGCAGACGTGGAAGCAACGTGAACGTGATCTGGCGTGACTGAAGACTGTTGGAATGGCAGTACACCGGGCGCGCGCGGGAGCAGCCTGCCGCCGACGCGATTTCCCGAGCTGATTTTCCCTGAATGACCTTTTTTTGCTGCATATCCGGCAGCCGGAAAGCGGAACGACCAGCAATATGATAGATTGATCGAGCGCAACGGCAACCGCCCGCGAACAAGGCATGGTGGGCACTGGTTGTGGCGCCTGATGTGGCTGCGCGCCGAAAACGACACTGCAGGAGGAGCCGTCATGTACAAAATGATCATAGTTCCCATCGATCTGGAACACGCCGATCAACTCGCAAAAGCCCTTTCAGTCAGCGCGGGTCTGGCCAAACACTATGGCGCCAGGCTTTGCGCCGTCGGCGTCACGGGGTCCGCTCCGAGTAGCGTCGCCCATAAC
>CAZWCL010000281.1:0-5279 GCA_964632265.1 uncultured Hyphomicrobiaceae bacterium
GCCCTCGGCAATCTCGTCGAACGCCATATGTGCTAGCGGGCACCAGGTGTGTCCCGGCACCTTAAGCGACCACCACCTACTTGCCGCCCAAAATGCCATCGGCAATCTTCTCAGCAACCATCAGCGTCGGAAAATTCGTATTGGCACATGGGACAACTGGGAACACTGAGGCATCGACGACCCTCAGGTTTTCAATCCCGCGCACGCGGCCGTTGGTATCGACAACGGCTTGCGGGTCATCTGCCTGCCCCATCCGACAGGTACACGAAGCATGCCATACGCCGACGGCGGCCTTGCGTGCGAAATCCGCCATCGCGTCGTCGTCTTCGAGCAATTGATCTATGCGATAGCCATCGAGAATGAACTTGTCGAACAACGCCCGGCGCAGCGGAGCCGGGCCGTCGAGCAGCCGCGCCATGACGCCGGTCAGAAGCTTGTTCTTCGTATTGACCTCGGCCACCTGACGCACTTTATCTCCCCAGGCGGCTGGGAACGGGTCGTGCGAGATCTGGCTGAGAGCCTCGGCGGCGTGCATCCCGGCCATGTGGCGGAAGCCATGCATGAGGCGTTCGAGATCGCGCCGGTCCGATAGCAGATTGAAGTCGACAGCCGGTTCATCGCGCGGGTCCGCCGAATTAAGCCGGACCTCGCCGGCTTCGGAATAGGTCCGGTTGACGAAGATGATCATCGAGCCGATCTGGCGGCCGACATCGTGCCAACCCGTCTTGGCGGCGACGGCAACGAACATGTCACCCGGCGGCGCGCCGCCGATGTTTGAGGAATACCTGAGCCCCATCTGAAGGTACCGGCGGGTGAAATCGTTCATGCGTGCGGCCGGGGCAAGAAAGCTTGCTAGCGCAATCGAGGGGTGGTCCATGAGGCGCTGACCAACCCCCTCGAGATTGTGGCGCACCTCGATACCCTGATCCTTGAGGTGAAAGGCTGGACCGATACCGGCGCGCATCAGATGAGCCGGCGAGTGTATAGCCCCACACGACAGGATGACTTCATTGGCGCGGAACGATTGTTTGCGGCCGCCCACGCGAGCCGTGACGCCGCTACAGCGGTTGCCATCGAACTCGAGCGAATCGACATGGGCTTCGGTCGCTATCGTGAGGTTTGCGCGGCGCCTGATTCCGGGGTCGAGATAACCGATCGCGGCCGACACGCGCCGCTCATAAGCATTAGAGATAGTGACGGGAAAATAGCCGTCTCGAAATGCACCGTTCTGGTCGTCGAGATATTCGTAGCCGGCCCCCTTGAAGGCTTCGCCGACAGCCTTGCTGTAGCCGGTCCAAAGGTCGGGAAAGATACGCCGTACGGGAATGCGTCCGTTATCGCCATGCCATTCGGCTTCATCGCCGAAGTCCATGTCACGTTCGACCTTCTTGAAGTACGGCAGAACATCGTCCCATCCCCATCCATGGGCACCCCGTTCGACCCATTCGGCGTAATCATGCGGCGCCCCCCGGTTCGCCATCTGTCCATTGATCGACGAGCCCCCGCCGAGCACACGCGCTTGCTCGTATTTCCTAAGGGGCGGGCGCTCGCGGTCACGTGGCGCATTGGGCGAGATCGCCTCGGTCGTGACTTTGAGTTCGCCCCAAGTGAAGCGCTCGGACGTATAGGCACGGGAGGGATCGCTATCGAGGATCTCATCCGGCACCTTGCCGTGGGGCGTATCCTCGCCAGCTTCAAGCAGCAAGACCTTATTGGCTGCACGCGCCGAGAGCCGGTTTGCGAGAACAGAGCCGGCCGAGCCGCCACCGACAATGATATAGTCGTAAACTTCGCCGCTGGCTTCGTTCGTCATTGTTGAGCCTCCCATTTTGCAACCCCGTCGCGGATGCGCGGTATTAATTCGCGGCCGAATTCGACCGTATCGTCAAATGGATCAAAGCCCCGGATCAGGATGCTCGTTACCCCGATCTTGACGTATTCGACGATCGCATCGCCAACCTGCGCCGGCGTGCCGACTAGGCAGGAGGTGTTGCCAAGCGCACCGGTCGCCTTTGCGACACCCATCCACAGGCAGGTGTCATAGACGTCTTGTTTGAGCGCCATGTCGTAGATCCGCCGCCCGGCGTTATCGACAGGGGCACCGGCATTTTCCTGCCGCGCCCAGCCTTTCGCCCCCGCCATGCCACCAAGAATGTGCTCGGCCTTTTCCCACGCGGCCGCTTCCGTATCGGCGATGATCGGGCGGAATGAGGCGTTGAAGCCGGGGGAGCGGTCAAAGGGGGCGGCACGCTTGCGAAAGTCGGCGATGCGTTCGCCGGTTGTTGCCAGTGGTTCGCCGTAGATCGCGTAGGTGTCGCAGTTGGCCGCGCCCATCGTGAGTGCACCCTCTGAGGCGCCACCAAAAAATAGCGGAGGATGCGGCGTCTGATAGGGCCGGACATCAGAGGCTGCACCGCTCACCCGGTAGAATTTTCCTTCGAAGTCGAACGGTTCATTGGCGGTCCAGGTCTGACGCATCAACGCGAGGTATTCGGTCGCCCTCTCATATCGTTCGGTTTTTGGACTGTAGTCGCCGTCACCCTGCTGTTCGGCGTCCGACTTGCCGGTGATAATGTGGACGCTGAGCCGCCCGCGCGTGATCTGATCGAAGGTCGCGATCTTGCGCGCCATCAGTGTCGGCGCGACGAAGCCTGGACGGTGGGCAACGAGATATCCGAGGCGGTCGGTGTGGTGCGCGGCGTGCTGGGCGACGAGAAAGCCTACGGCCGATGACGACGAGTAGCCAACAAGCGCCATGTCGAAGCCGGCCGCTTCATGGGCCTTTGCGAAAGAGACAACGTAGTCGGGCGACAGCGCCCCTTCAATGACGACAAGCTGCGTGTCTGAGGCAGGCGGTGTGACGCCGATCATTCCGATGATGGTAACGGGCATGGAGCACTCATGGCTGGCGCGTCGGCAACTGCAACGCGGGAACCAGCAAGCGTAGCCCTTGTCAGAATCCCCGCAATGCCCGTCCCTGAGCAATCTCAACGCGGATGGCGACGTAAGCCGGTCAGCGTCGGGCAAACATTCTCCCGAGCTTACTCGGCGGTGCCCGCACGATCGATGAGATTGGGAATAACCCGTATCACGCGCCAATCGTAGTTCTTGAAAGCCACTTCCGCGGTGATGTCCGCCACTTCGCCCTTTGGCGAGCGCGCTGCCCCGACTTGCATCGCAAGCGGACCGTTGAACCCGAAGCTCTTGATGTTGCCAAGTCCATACGATGACGGTGCCTTGCCGGACGACGTTTCAGCTAGCGAACCTTGTCGAGAGGGAAATAGCTTTCCGGCGAGCCGACGGGCGTCCAGGCCATACTTTGCGGCCAGACCGCCGACCACCGCACTGACGTCCTTATCTTTGAGCATTCCGGCGACACCGTCCGGAATCTTGAAACCGCCGATCGACGAAGCGTCTTGGTTGTCAGCGCCTTGGTGGTCTTTGGTTTTACGAGCGAGCAACTGGTCGAGTTTAAGGACCGATGCAAGTCCGCCCATCCCATCAATTTCGGCCAGCACAGCATCCTTGATGGCCGCATTGATATCACCGCCCTGGGAATAGACCTCAGCTATCTTATCAGGCGTCACCACGCGTTCGAGCGCGCCATCGATGATCCTTTCGATATTGTCGCTTGGGATCTGATCACCGGCCAGGCCGGCCGCCGGTCCGAGCTCCTTCATCAAGGCTCCGATACGCCGGTTTACCTGGTTGAGAACCGGCTGGCGCATCGATTGGCGCACGCTTGGGAAATCAATTTTCGACGCTAGAAGCGCCGGTTCATTGGTCTCGAGCGCCTGATAGATCCGGTAGCCGTTGACCGACGGCCACACCACGTAAAATCCAAAGGCAACGAACAATACCAATAAGATCAATCGAAACATGTGAGCCTCCCCCGAAGCGAATATTAACCCGACTACACTTCCATTAGCTATATAGCGCCGCCATTGCAGATGCGTGACGCGGTCATACGCCTGACCAGGCAGCCTCTGTCATTGGACGGCTCGGCGCAAACATGCCGTCCATGACTTCTGCGACAGCCGCCTCGGAAAGCTCTCGTGTAATGAACACGAAACGTGAACGCCGATCGTCGCTCGGCCAGCTCTCGAGCGTCGTTGGCGGATAAAATATGTGCTGAACGCCATGAACAACGAACGGCAGCGGTTCATCTGCGACATTCACGATACCTTTGACCCTGAGCAGACGATCGCCGTGATGCCGCCTGAGAAGCTCCATCACGAACGACAGCTTCGCCCCGTCAAGCGGCGTATTGTAAGTTAGTGCAAACGAGCGGATACCGTGGGTATGACTGTGCCGCAGGCCGGTCTCGCCGCCCCGGTCGTCATGGTCGTGATGGTCGCCCTGGTCATCATGGCTATGTGTGTGGCCGTCATGGGTGCAATGGGGATCGTCGCAATCTTTGTCGTGGGCGCCATCGTGAGCGTACGCGCTTGCCGAGAGCCAGCCTTCGGCATGCTTCTTGGCCGCGACCGGTTCGAAGGCCCCGAGCGTCGCCGTCAAAGCCGCTGCGCCCTCCCCGTTCACGAGGCGCAAAATCGGCGCCGCTGGGTTGAGCGCGCGCACCGCCGCCTCGCTTGCAAGCGTTTGTTGGGCGTCCGCACGGTCCGTCTTGGTCATGATCAGCTTGTCGGCGACGGCGATCTGCTTGGCCGGTTCGAAGATGTCGGCGAGCTGCGTCGTAATCAGTTCCGCATCGATGGTGGTCAGCACGCCATCTAGCTGAAAAATGCGGAACAAGTCCTCTTCCGTCATCAGCGTGTGGGCGATCGGGGCCGGGTCGGCGAGCCCCGATGTTTCTATGATAACCCGGTTCAGGGCCGGTATCCTGCCCGCCTGGGCGGCGCTATAGAGATTGTTCAGCGCTTGCACGAGATCGCCCCGCACGGCACAGCAAACGCACCCTGACGGCAGTAGAACGGTTTCCTCTTCCGACGCCTCGATGAGCGCGTCGTCTATTCCGACTTCACCGAATTCGTTCACGATTACCGCCGTGCCCGCCATGGTACGATCAGTGAGTAGCCCTTTAAGTAATGTCGTCTTCCCGCTGCCGAGAAAACCGGTCAGCACAATGACGGGAACGGGGATCTTCATGGCAGTCCATTCATCAATTACAAAATGCGGCATCGTTCGCAGTAGCCCTCGAATCTCGAGACGTGTCCACCTCTCGGCAAGGTCGGTCGTTCCGCTCTACACTATTGGAGTAGACCATTTTTTCCGGTTTAGCCGGCGACGCCCCCGGTTACGAACGATCTGCAACTAAA
>CAZWCL010000282.1:0-4617 GCA_964632265.1 uncultured Hyphomicrobiaceae bacterium
GCCTCTCGCAGCGCATAGCCTGGCGGAGTCCCCTAAACGTGCCATCAAGATGACGCGCGCTGAGACCCCTGGCGGCGATTTGATCGAGCCAGGCATTTCCGCCGTGATCCTGGTAGCGCACGATGCGCGCATCGACCCCATGGCGGCGCAGGCTCTCGGTGATGACTGCGATATGCGTTTCGATGCCGCCAACCCCGGAGCTGTCGACCATCTGCCATACGACAGGCGGCATTTCGTGTCGTTCGCGCACGCGCCGGACCCCGGGCTTTAATCGTTGAAAAACGCAGAGCGGCGAAAGATGTCGCCAAGCCATGACCGGAAGCCACGCGGCAGAAAGCGCCAGCGCTCAAGCCGCTCCGCGATTTCTCTGCCTGGTCTTGTCGCATTCTCAGTGTCGAGCAGCGTCCCGGCGATTTCGACATTACTCTTGATGAGCAGGTCGGCGGCGCGGCGCGCATCGCGCGCCTGCGTGACACCCGTTTTGCAGAGTAGAAAGACAGCATCGGCGGCACGGGCAACCGAAACCGGATTGACCTTCTCCGCATCTCCCTCAAGCAGCGCCGGCAGCTCGATGATGATCGCGTCATACTTTCCGAGATTGTCGGAAAGCGCGCGCCGAAGCAAATCGAGATTATTGAACAGCGGACGCGAATGCGCCGACGTCCTGAGATAGAAGCGATCAAAACCGCGTTTACTCGCGCTCTGCTGAATGGCACCTTCCGGCAGCGGTTGGCCCGGTTCCCAAAAGCGTTCGTTGTCGCCGTGGGCGTCGCGGCACGCGCCGGCATCAATTCCGCTGGCGTCAGCTTCGATCAACAATGTGCGCACATCACTTGCCGCTTGCGCCCCAGCGAGAAGTTCCGCGATCCGTCCGGCCTCATCCCCATCACGTGGCGAAGCGATCGCGACGACCCTTGCCTCGGCAAGCGAGACCGCCCGCTGCAACGCCTCCAAAGGCCTCATGATCTCTGTCGGCACACCACCCGTGCCCACTCCTCGCACGTCCGCCTCCTGTGACGGCTGATCGCTGATTGAAGCTTGACCCTGCATCACGGAATGTCCGTTCATCTGTTGTCGCGGCCCCCCGGGGGCCAGATGATCTTCAGGTTTCGGCCCATCAATAGTGTGGCTCATGATTTGGCTCCCGCCGGCGCCGTGCCGTCATCACCGCTACCCTTACCGGCAAGCGAGGGAAACTGAGATATGGTTTTGAGACCGGTAGCAGCCTGCAGCATCTCGGTACTGCGAACCGTATCGTCGAACTGTTCCGCCAGCACCGCGAACGCGCCCGACAACCCGAGCGCTGCAGCGATACCGCCAAGCAGTATCAGCAGTCGTGAATTGATCGGGCGGCGCGGTTCCTTGGGCGTATCTATAACCTGGATACGCGCCGGCGCACGGAGCAGTTGAATATCGGCGGCCCCGCCCCTCGGCCGGCGCACGGCCCCCGCTCCCTCGAATTTCTTGCGCAGTATATCAGCCCGCTCGCGCAACGCGACGCGCTCTTGCAGAAGTTTGTCACCTCTCTGGATCTCGGCTTTGAGGGTGGATAGACGAGCGCCCGCCTTGGCAAGCTGACCTTCAAGGTTTGCAAGCACCGAAGCGGCAGTGCGCAGCGCATCTAACGCCGAAATGCGCCGTTTTCGCTCGGCCTCCTGGAACACCTTGGCGTCCGGATCTGATGTGAGCTTCTCTTTTTCTTCCTGGAGCCGCCGGACCAGCGCCCCGGCGGCGCCAGGCTCCGGCGTGACATCCGGAATGACTTTTTTCAAATCACCGGCCAAAACAGCCCGCGTCGAACTCACCTCACCTTCGAGGCGCTCGATCGTCTGCGCGAGGCCCAGCGCCTGCTGGCGCTTGGCAGTAAGTCCGGAAACGGAAATGGAGCCGGTATCGCGTTGCCCTGCAGCCAACGCCTCTTCCAACTGCTGAAGTTCTTCCTGATGTGTCCGCGCGATGAAACTGGACGCATCGAGAGAGGTATCGTTGGACGTCAGCAGACTCTCGAACAGCGCCGAGAGAATTGCACTCAACTCGCGGCTCAGACCTTCCCGTTCCGGGCCCTGCAACTTGAGCACGAAGAACTGATTGCCGACCTGCTCCAGCGAAATCCGACGCCGGTATTCTTCGAGGTCACGTTCCGTCACCGCGCCGTCAGCCGCATCGCCTTTGGCGAACTTTTGCATGATACGCCGCAAGATGAACTCACTCGTCACCAGCGCTTCCAGGCTTTTCACCTTGTCGCGGATCTCCTGCGCGCGAACGTAAGCCGGCTGATCAGCATTCAGCCCGCTATATTCCTGCAACAGAACAAGCGCCCTCGTCTCGTATTTCGTGGGCCAGACGAGCGCCAGTACCAACGATGCCGGAATGACCACCAACAGCGGAACAAGCATCAGTACCCGGCGCCGCCATGCGCCTCGGATGACAGACTGAATGAACGGAAGAAAATGCATGCTGGCCTGATGATCGATCTACAAAATGATGGAGGTGGCGTAGTGCTGTCGGCTGATCTTCAGCCCACATCATTTAAGAGCCCAACGCGATTTAGTCATACGGGCTCGCAAGTTGCAAAATCTGGTCACGGAAGACGTTAAGATCACGCGCTGTGAGTTGCCGCGCCTTTTCCCACCTTTTTCCCGCGCGCCGGTCGAGACGCTGGTAAAGCTCCCTCGCCCCATGATCAGACCGCGCCGCGAGCCACTTCAGCCACCTTTGGTCGACAACGCCTTCGGCCATCAACAGCAGATTGCGATGTATGTCAGGGGTTTCTTCGCAGATGTCGTCGGACGGATAGAGCACCTGCACGTCGCCCTCCCGGCCATCAATGGGGTCGAACGGGTTTGCCGTCGGCATCCGTGCGTGCCACTGCACGTAGCGACGCGCACCGGAAAGATGCAACCACATACCCGCGGTCAAACGCGGCCGGAAGGTGTTGTAGTACCAGACCGCACGGCCGCTTTCGGCAAGTGCGCCAACCCTCGGCCGGTCGATACCGAAACCATGGTTGATGACGACAACATCGAATAGTCCGGCATAGTTCTCATCTTGCGGGCTGTTGAGATGCCCTGCGAGCCGGATCTCCGGGTCCGCCGCTCTGAGAGCACCGGTCCATGCCCGCAAGTCGTCCGGTGACTGGTCGGGATTTGACGGCTCGTCGGCCGCACTCCAGACCGGCGGCGGAATACCTCGACTGCCCAGTGCGTCGTTGGCACCGGCGGCAAACTTGGCTGCCCGTTTGCTGCCATAGCTGGCGCGCAGATGATGGATCGGATTGTAGACGAGCCAGGCCGGTTCAAGTCCGGCCCGCTGCGCCGCCGACATCTCGGTCTCGAACCGCTCCGTGCCACCACGGTAGGGCACCGTAACCGGCGGCGCAGTGCCACGCAGCCCGAGGCCGCGCATGAAATTCATGTCGCAGGCGGCCTGCCGGTTCGCATCCGACTGCGGCTGTCCGAACCAATCGAGGTGCGGCGGATAAGTTAGATAAAAACCGGCGGGCTTCGCAGGCTTGGGGACGACCGTATCGATCACCTCCACATCGATTGGAATGCGAAACCTCTCGCCACCGAGTGCGATGTCGAAACCACCGCCATATTTGCCCACTCCCGCATCATCACCCGCCGACAGCCAGATCTCGTAGCGCCGTAGCCTATCGCCGGAAATTGGCAGTGAGCCAAGGTCCGCACGAAGCAGATCATCGCGGAGCGTGAGAACCGTATGCTGTGGTTCGACAAGATCGTAACGCCACTGACCGGCCCAGGCTTTGACGCTGAGTTCAGGGCGCCGCTCCCTTTCCCCACCGCTAGACACCCGGACGGGCGAGTTGATCTCGATCGCAGGCTTTCCAACGAGGCCCGTGGAGCGGATCGCGAGTGTGATGCGGCCACCGGTGCCAGGCGCGAGGCGCACGTTAGCCGGTGCCAACACCTTGACCGGCGCATCGGTCTTGGCCGGTCTGTCCGCCGGCCCGGTAACGTCGAGCGTGTAGGCGAACACTTTCCCGGCGCGCGCGGTCTCGGGAGCGTCCACTGACTGCACAGCCGGCGCAATGCGCCAGTTGTTGCGGTACCAGGCCGCGCGCTGCTCGTTGACGAAGTTGAGGCCGGCCGAACTGCCCGCGGGTTCTATCAGCACGGCATTGATGAACTGATCGTCGAGTGAACGGCCGTCAAGACGGACGATGATGTCACCAGACGGCGCCTTCACCTCGATTGAACGGGCATCACCGCGGTACTGACCGAAAGCCGTCCAGGCGTCGATCGATACAGTGTGTTCGCGCCCCCCACCCGCAAGATAGACCTTTTCGAGCCAATCCGACGGTGACAGGTCGTCCGCGCGAAGGGTTTTACCGTTGACCGTGATGCGTCGGTTGCGCGCGGCGGGCAAATGGCTCCACTCACCCGGATCTTCGCTCCAGATCGTCACGCGCTTGGTGCCGGGCCTCACCTTGAGCCGGATCGTATCGACACCGCGGAGGCCATTGGCAACGAGCGGATCTGGCTTTGGCCGCCGGCGCACCGAAATGGCCCCGCCCGAAAGCCGCTCGTCGCCCGGCGCCACGCGCTCGAATCCAGCGGGAATCCCGGCATCGGCCGCGCCGAACGAAAACCCTTG
>CAZWCL010000282.1:4627-5266 GCA_964632265.1 uncultured Hyphomicrobiaceae bacterium
GCGACCGGCAGCAGTTCGAACTGGTCGACCTTGATGTCCGGCGTCTCGGGCCACGGGGTTACGACGACCAGACGAACTCCTGCCGCGTCGAGAACACGGCCGCGCGGTGTGCTGAGACCGTCGGCGGCAACCTCCATGCGAAATGGCCCCGGCGGGATCGTTCGCTCTATATTGGCCCGGCTCGAATAGTCGTGCGATTGTTGATCGTCGACCCGCAACAGCAGCTTTTGGGGTGTCTCACTTTTGTTGTGACCCGCGATATGAAAAGTCATGCCGCGGGCATCAACCGGTGACTGGGCGATATATTGGATTGGCGTGGCGCCCGTGCCGAAGGAGACCCGGTCAGCGAGAGTTCGCACGTGCCGTGTCGCCGCCGACTTGATTGCAAAGCGCGAAGCCTCGATCGTACCGCCCTTGCCGGACGAAAATGCGATGATGCGATGAATACGCTCGATATCGAGGGCGCGGCCGCCACTCGTGCTCAGTTCCTTGGCCGCGACGATGACGCGGAACGGACCAGGCCGCAACGCATATTCCTGGTTGCTGCGCTCCTGATACGATGGTGTCTGGCGATCGTCGATACGGATGACCAGCGTAGCCCGCCGCGACACGACCCGGCCTTCGATAATGATCTCGTCG
>CAZWCL010000283.1:0-5265 GCA_964632265.1 uncultured Hyphomicrobiaceae bacterium
GAGCTTTATGCAGAGGAAGCCGGCGCATGGCGGCGGAAAGCGCAGTCCACACCGAGACGACCGAAATATCAGACACGGCCGCGGCGGATGAAGACCGGCTGCGTGCCAGCGTCTATCGGTTGCTCGCCCGCTTTTTGCATGCCCCGCCCACACAGGCGGACCTCGAAGCCGCCGCCGGTCTCAGCGGCGATGACACCCCCTTGGGCCGCGCCATTCACTCCTTCGCCCGCGTCGCAGCCAGCACCGGCCCCGCCGCTGTTGACGATGAATATCACGCCCTTTTCATTGGCGTCGGCCGCGGCGAGCTACTGCCTTACAGCTCGTACTACCTGACCGGCTTTCTGCACGAAAAGCCGCTCGCGCGCCTGCGCGCAGATATGAAGCGGCTTGGCATCGCTGCCAGCCCCGACGCTACCGAGCCGGAAGACCACGCGAGTGCCGTTGCCGACATGATGGCCGGCCTGATCGATGGCCAGTTCGGGTCGCCGCTGCCTCTCCGTCGCCAGAAAGAATTTTACGACGCCCACATCGGCTCATGGATGCCCCTTTTCTTCCGGGATCTGGAGGGTGCGTCACCATCCATACTCTATGCTGCCCTCGCCGCCGTCGGCGCCCGCTTCCTCGAGATCGAGAGCGCCGCGTTCGACATGCATGCGTAGAGACCGGCTATCGGCAGAAGGAACCCCGGAGGTTGCATAAAGGCCTTCGGAACATGTGAGGAAACGATATGAAAGACGAGAAAAGCCAGGAAAAGGCGGTCGCCAACCGCCGCAACTTCCTGAAGCTCGCCGGACTGGGCACGGCCGGCGCGGTAGCCTCTGCCGCTACGGCCGTCACCGCCTCTGCGGCAGAGCCAGAGAACGCCGGCCCAGAGTCTGGCTCGTACCGCGAAACAGATTACGTCAAGCGCGTGTACGAGCTTTCACGCTTTTAGCAGCCGGCGGCCATCTTGCCCCCGGCGATAACGTCAAACGCGGACACTCCCGCGCAGGCGCACCCCGGCCCGGGACCTGCCACTTGAGAGCTGTCCAGAAATCCGCCAGAGCCTGCAAATAATTTAGACAAGCGAACTCAACCATATTGGTTTCAAGGAGAAACTGATGCTCAGGAAGAAGATGCACGGGGTTGCAAATGGCCCCCGGTTGTCATCTGCAGCGAATGGGCTTGCAAATACGACCATCGACCGTCGCGCGTTTCTGCGCAATTCCGGTCTTGCAATCGGCGGTCTGACCACCGTTGCCGCGACCACCACCGGTCGAGTCAGACGGGCTGAAGCCGCCGGCGCCGGCCAGGGCGCTGTCCAGACCAAGAAGTCGGTCTGTACGCACTGCTCGGTCGGCTGCACTGTCATTGCTGAAGTCCAGGGTGGCGTCTGGGTCGGCCAGGAGCCTGGTTGGGATAGCCCCTTTAACCTGGGCGCTCACTGCGCAAAAGGCGCCTCGGTGCGCGAACATGCCCACGGCGAGCGCCGCCTGCGCTACCCGACAAAGCTCGAAGGTGGAAAATGGAAACGCATCTCGTGGGACCAGGCGATCGACGAGATCGGCGACAAGATGCTCGAAATCCGCAAGTCCGCGGGACCGGATTCGGTCTATTGGCTGGGCTCGGCCAAGCACAGTAACGAGCAGGCCTATCTTTTCCGGAAGTTCGCCGCCTTCTGGGGCACCAACAACGTCGACCACCAGGCACGGATCTGTCACTCGACCACGGTCGCAGGTGTTGCCAACACCTGGGGCTACGGCGCGATGACCAACTCCTACAACGACATCCACAATTCGCGCTCGATGATCCTCATCGGCTCGAACCCCTCTGAAGCGCACCCCGTCGCCTTGCAACACCTGCTCAAGGCGAAGGAGCGGAACAATGCTGCGATGATCGTATGCGACCCACGCTTCACCCGCACCGCCGCGCACGCCACCGAGTTCGTCCGCTTCCGCCCCGGCACCGACGTCGCTCTCACCTGGGGCATCCTCTGGCACATCTTCGAGAACGGCTGGGAAGACAAGGAATATATCCGTCAGCGCGTCTGGGGCATGGACCAGATCCGCGACGAGGTCAGAAAGTGGACCCCAGAGGAGACCGAAAAGGTCACCGGCGTGCCCGGCTCTCAGCTTCGCCGTGTTGCCCGCACGCTGGCAACCAACAAGCCCGGCACCCTGATCTGGTGCATGGGCGGCACGCAGCACACGAACGGCAACAACAACACCCGTGCTTACTGCGTCCTCCAGCTCGCCCTCGGCAACATCGGCCGGACCGGCGGCGGCGCCAATATCTTCCGCGGCCACGACAACGTCCAGGGCGCAACGGATTTCGGCGTCCTGTGCCACACCCTTCCCGGCTACTACGGCCTCAAAAAGGGCTCCTGGCAGCACTGGGCGCGCGTCTGGGACGTCGACTATGACGACCTGCTCGGTCGCTTCGCCGACCAGAAGATGATGCAGAAGGCCGGCATGCCCGTGTCACGCTGGATCGATGGCGTCCTCGAGGATGCCGCCAACATCGACCAGAAAGACACCGTCAAGGCCATGGTCTTCTGGGGGCACGCGCCCAACTCGCAGACCCGTCTGCCCGACATGAAAAAGGCGATGGAAAAGCTCGAGTTGCTGGTCGTCGTCGATCCATATCCGACAATGTCGGCGGTGATGCATGATCGCAAAGACGGCGTCTATCTGCTGCCGGCCTGCACCCAGTTCGAAACCACCGGCTCAGTCACCGCGTCGAACCGGTCCCTCCAGTGGCGTGAAAAGGTCGTCGAGCCGCTATTTGAGTCGCTGCCCGATCACACGATCATGGCGAAGTTCGCCAAGAAGTTCGGCTTCGATAACGATCTCTTCAAGCACATCGAGCTGAACGGCGAAGAACCCGTCATTGAAGACATCACCCGCGAGTTCAACAAGGGGATGTGGACAATCGGCTATACTGGCCAGTCACCTGAGCGCATCAAGGCGCACATGAAGCATCAGTCGCACTTCGACAAGACCACGCTTCAAGCCATTGGCGGCCCGCTCGACGGAGAGTATTACGGTATGCCGTGGCCGGCATGGGGCACCGCCGAAATGAAGCACCCCGGCACGCCGAACCTATATGATCCATCGATGCCCGTCGCAGAAGGCGGCCTCTGCTTTCGTGCCCGTTTCGGCGTCGAGCGCAACGGCGAGAACCTTCTCGCCGAAGGATCTTACCCGGTCGGCTCTGAAATCCAGGACGGCTACCCCGAGTTCACCTTCGCCATGCTGCGCAAGCTCGGCTGGGCGAAAGATCTCACAGCCGATGAAATGAAGGTCATCAAGCGCGTTGCTGGTCTTGATGAGACCGTCGAACTTGAGATCGGCGAAGCCGGCATGAGCGGCATGTCAGAGGACCAGAAGAAGGCCGATAAGATCAACTGGAAGACGGACCTCTCCGGCGGCATCCAGCGCGTTGCGATTTTGCATGGCTGCGCCCCGTTCGGCAACGCGAAGGCCCGCACCGTCGTGTGGAACTTCCCCGACCCGATCCCGACGCACCGCGAACCGCTCTACACCCCGCGGCGTGATCTGCTCGACAAATACGCCACTTACGAAGACCGCAAGATGTACCGCTTGCCAACTCGCTATGCCTCAATCCAGAAGCAGGACTTCTCAAAAGAGTATCCCATCGTTCTGACTTCGGGACGCCTCGTGGAATACGAGGGCGGTGGCGACGAAAGCCGTTCCAACCCTTGGCTGGCTGAGCTTCAGCAGAACATGTTCGTCGAGATCCATCCCGCCGATGCCAACGACCTCGGCGTCAGGGACGGCCAGATGGTCTGGGTCGAAGGTCCGGAAAAAGGCCGCGTAAAGGTCATGGCCATGGTCACCGAGCGGGTCGGCAAAGGCGTCGCCTTCATGCCGTTCCACTTCGGCGGCTGGTTCCAGGGCGAGGATCAACGCTCCAAGTATCCCGAAGGCGCTGATCCTTACGTGCTCGGCGAAGCGTCGAACACGGCTCAAACCTACGGCTACGACTCGGTCACCAATATGCAGGAGACCAAAGCCACCCTCTGTAAGATCACGACAGCTTAAAGGAGACGCCTCAATGGCACGGATGAAATTTCTCTGTGACGCTGAGCGCTGCATAGAATGCAACGCATGCGTCACCGCCTGTAAGAATGAGCATGAGGTCCCGTGGGGCGTAAACCGCCGCCGCGTCGTCACCATCAACGACGGCAAGCCGGGCGAACGCTCGATCTCGGTCGCCTGCATGCACTGCTCGGATGCCCCCTGCATGGCGGTATGTCCCGTCGATTGCTTCTACCAGACGGACGACGGCGTGGTCCTTCACTCGAAAGACCTGTGCATCGGTTGCGGCTACTGCTTCTATGCCTGTCCATTTGGCGCACCCCAGTTCCCGCAGGTCGGCAACTTTGGCTCGCGCGGCAAGATGGACAAGTGCACTTTCTGCGCCGGCGGACCAGAAGAGGCCAACTCGACCGAAGAGTTCAAGAAGTACGGCCGCAATCGCCTCGCCGAGGGCAAGCTGCCACTTTGCGCCGAGATGTGCTCCACCAAGGCTCTTCTCGCTGGCGATGGCAATACCGTGTCCGACATCTACCGCGAGCGCGTTGTCGCCCGTGGTTTCGGCTCCGGGGCCTGGGGTTGGGGGAAAGCCTATAAAGGCCAGGCCGGCGCCGGCTAGAGGCTTCTTTTCTGAAGAAGCGCCCTTCGAGGATCGCTTCCCGGCGCAGCAAACGAACTGAAACGCTGCGCCGGCACAAAAAGATGTCGTCCCGGTCTCGAACACTGGAACGCAACAACTTCTGGCACGCGCGACGGCCCCAGCCTCCCCGCGGCCCCACCATGCCATGGCCTTAACTCGTCATGGCAATAGCCTAGTTCAGGAGTTCCCCGATGCGCCGCGCTCAACGTACCGCGCTCTATGACCGATCCGCTGCGGCTGCGACCCGTACGGCTCTCGCAACCCTCGGCATCCTGAGCTTGCTTTGCGCCGCCCACTTTCTGCTGATCGCAACCGCCTCGGCCCAATCAAGCGTCCGCCCGCCATCCAACGCCACCGAAAATGCCGTCCCCGCACCCTCTGGCACCGGCAGCACCGCTGCACCGGCACGCCCGTCAGGTGGCGGCCCCACAGCTGGTCGTCCCACAGTCGCCCCACCCAACCTCACCGCAGGCGCCGTCCCCGGCAACACGCTCGGCACGCGGTCACAGTCCGACATCTGGCGCCAGATCCGTGACGGCGCGACCGGCAACGTCTTGATTACCTAATCGATTATGCGACACGTCTGCA
>CAZWCL010000284.1:0-5256 GCA_964632265.1 uncultured Hyphomicrobiaceae bacterium
CCTTGCTGTCAGGATACTCGTCCTGCTTGCAGTGCCAGCCGCCGCCCAACCATCCAAGCCCGGACCCCATCGATGGAGATAACTCCAGACAATATCGACGTATTCAGCTTTGGGCCCATCACGATCAATGCAACGATTGCCTGGACCTGGGTCGTCATGGTGATCCTGGTCGCGATTTCGCTGCTTGCCACGCGCAACGTGAGAGAGGATCTAGTGCCGTCCCGCTGGCAGGCATTGCTCGAAGTCATCGTCGAAGAGCTGCGCAAGCAGATCCGCGACATCTCCCAACACGAGCCGGGACGTTATCTCCCGTTCATTGGGACGTTGTTCCTGTTCATCGCCGTCGCCAATGTGCTGACGATCGTGCCAGGCTACTCGCCACCGACCGGCTCGCTTTCGACGACCACGGCTCTTGCGATCTGCGTATTCGTGGCTGTTCCCCTCTACGGTATCGTCGAGCGTGGGGTTGGCGGCTACCTCAAGAACTACATCCAGCCGACGCCCTTCATGCTGCCGTTCAACATCATCGGTGAACTGTCTCGAACACTCGCACTTGCAATTCGTCTCTACGGCAACGTCATGAGCGGCGCGGTCATCGTCGGCATCCTGATCTCGGTCGCGCCGTTCGTCTTTCCCATCGTGATGCGACTTCTTGGACTTCTGACCGGGCTGATCCAGGCCTACATCTTCGCCGTGCTCGCCATGGTCTACATCGCCTCAGCTACCGGCGGCAGCACATCGCAACAGAACGCGGGCGGTAGCAACGGCAATTTTTCGCAAGAGGAAACGGGATGACAAGCGCAGACTACATCGCAATGGTTTCGATCATTACCGCCGGACTGACGATTGCGATCGGCTCCATCGGGCCGGCGCTCGGTGAGGCCCGGGCCGCCGCGCAGGCACTTGAGGCGATCGCGCGTCAACCCGATGAGTCCAATACGATCACACGGACGCTGTTTGTGTCGCTGGCGATGATCGAATCGACAGCCATCTACTGTTTTGTCGTCTCGATGATCCTGATCTTCGCCAACCCGTTCTGGAACGCCGGCTAGATTGCCAGCGGAGGCTGAGTATGCAGCTTGACTGGATTACAATCGCCGCCCAGATCGCAAACTTTCTGATTCTGGTCTGGCTCCTGAACCGGTTCCTCTACGGGCCGATCACCCGCGCCATGAAACGCCGCGACGAGCAAATACAAAGCCGCCTTGATGATGCCAGCGAGCAAAAGAAGAAGGCGACAACCAAACAACATGAACTCGACGACCGGCTGGCCCGAATTGATGAAGAACGCGACGAGAAGCTGGATGCGGCGCGCAAGGAAGCTGATGAACTAAGGCGCAAGCTCGAACAAGAGGCGCGCGACGAGGTCGACAGCAAGCGCGCTGCCTGGCTCGCCGAGCTACAGGATGCGCGCGGAGATTTCATCGCAACGCTGCGCACGGAGGTCGCCAGTGGCTTTCGTGAATTTGCGCAGGATGCCCTCGGCAGCCTGGCCGACACGACGCTTACAGAAAGAGTAGCCGAGGCCTTCCAAGGCCGGCTCAAAGACCTCGACGGCGACGAACTTGAAAAGCTGCGGATCGCGGCCGAGAAGGCGGACGAAGTGATCATCGAAGCGGGTCATGCGCTGGACGCCAACACCAAACGCAAGTTGACGAGAGCCGTTCATGACGTTCTCGATGACTCGAGCGACGTCATTTACGAGGATGATCGCGAGGGCCTGGTTGGCATTAGACTGAGGGCCGGCAACTTCCACATTGAATGGACGCTCGATAGTCATCTGGACCGCTTCGCCGACAATTTGACCGCGGCTTTCCCTGAACGCACGTCCGCCGACCGGAATGCGCAGGATCCCGATAAAAAGAGGAAAGAGGACGAAGCGGAGGCCGAGCAGATAGGTCCAGAGGCAGACGACGAGCACGGTGCCCGTGATGGCCGCCGAAAGAGTGAAGCAGCGCATGATTGAATCCGTCGCCAATATCGTCGGGGACTTCAAGAGCGCGCTCGATGAAGCTCGCCGCCGCACCGAATTCTCGCTTCTTGTCGAACAGATCGGAACTGTCGTCAGCGTCGGCGAAGGGGTCGCCCACGTCGAGGGCCTGGAGAACGTCTTTGCAGACGAACTTGTAGAATTACCGGACCAACTATTTGGTATCGCGACCAGCATTCGCGAAGGCCAAACCGGGCTTATTCTGCTCGGCCAGTCAACCGCGCTGCAAATTGGCGCCCCCGCCAAAAGAACACGCCGTGTCGTCGACGTGCCCGTTGGCGAGGATTTCCTCGGACGCATCATTGATCCACTGGGACGCCCGCTCGATGAAGGCGGTGACATTCGCCAGGCACGGCGCGCGCCGATTGAGGCACCTGCGCCGGCTATCATGGACCGCGCACCCGTTTCGACACCCTTGCAGACCGGGGTCAAGTCGATTGATGCGACAATCCCGATCGGGCGCGGTCAGCGCGAATTGATCCTTGGCGACCGCCAGACCGGCAAGACGACGATCGCTGTCGAGGCCATTCTCAATCAGCGCGAAACCGACGTCATCTCTATCTATTGCGCGATCGGACAGCGCGCCTCGGCGACGGCGCGCGTCATCGAAACCCTCCGGCGCCACGACGCCCTTGAGAGCAGCATCGTCCTGGTTGCGTCAGGTAATGACGCACCCGCCCTGCAGTACGTTGCGCCCTATGCAGCAACAACCCTCGCGGAGTTCTTCATGGACCAGGGACGCGACGTCCTTATCGTCTACGACGACCTGACGCGCCACGCCCGCGCCTACCGCGAACTCAGCCTGCTGCTGCGGCGCCCGCCCGGCCGTGAAGCGTTCCCCGGGGATATCTTTTTTATACACGCGCGCCTGCTTGAGCGGTCGACGCAACTCAAAGACGACAAAGGCGGCGGGTCCCTGACAGCGCTTCCGATCATCGAGACCCAGGCCCAGAACGTCTCCGACTACATTCCAACGAACCTGATTTCGATCACCGATGGTCAGATCTACCTGTCACCGGATTTGTTCCGCGCCGGAGTGCTGCCGGCAATCGATATTGGCACCTCGGTGTCGCGGGTCGGCGGCGATGCACAGTTGCCGGCCTACCGTGCGATCGCCGGTGACCTCAAGCTGGCCTACGCGCAATTCGAAGAGCTCGAGTCCTTCTCCCGGTTCGGCAGCCGCCTCGACGAAGATACACGAAATCAACTCGACCGCGGACGCCGGGTCCGCGCAATTCTTCAGCAGGACGAACATGATCTTCTGCCGGTGATCGAGCAGGTCGCCGTCCTGTTCGCAGCCACCACGGGTCTCCTCGACGACATACCGGTTGATCGGATCGCAGAGGCCGAAGAGGCAATCCGCGAGCACGCGCGGCGCGATCTATCCGAGATCGATAACGCGATCCGGCAGGGCACCAAGATCGACGAAGAGATACGCGATGCCATTACCGAAGTGATCAAGGCAGCGCTGTCATCCAGCGACCTCGCCTGAGGGAGGACCGCATGGCAACCCTGCAATCGCTTCGCCAGAGCATCGAAAGCGCCGAGGACATGCAATCGATCGTCCGCGTCATGAAAACGTTGTCGGCCGTTTCGATTGCGCAATATCAGAAAGCAGCCGAGCGACTGCGGGAATACCAGGACGTGGTCGACCGCGGACTGCAGGCGGCGATGATGGCGGGCGTGTTTGAAATCGGTGCCAGTGAAGGGGCGGCGAAGCCCGCGGCAATAATCGTGTTCGGCTCCGACCAGGGTCTTTGCGGCCGGTTCAACGAAGTTGTCGTCGAGCACGCCCGTCAGCAACTCATTGAGGGCTCGGACGCACCGCTTCTGGTGGTGGGTGAACGTGCTGCGGCACGTTTGCACGGCGAAGGCATCGCACCTGATGCCGTTCTGCCCCAGCCCGCGTCCGTCTCCGGCCTCACACGAACGGCGCAAACCATACTCGTGCAGGTCGACCAATGGCGCGCGGACGCAGGTGTCGGGACCGTTGTTGCGGTCTTCAATACCGAAGCCGAACAGGGCGGTATAAATGCGCGAACGGAAACCATCCTTCCGATCGACCAGTCTTTGCGCGACAGGATCTCCGGTCGCAAATGGCCCTCACGCCAGATCCCGATCTTCGACGGACGCGCGACAACCGTTCTAACTGCATTGATCCGGGAGCGGCTCTATACGGCGTTGATGTGGGCTGGCGCTGAATCGCTCGCCGCCGAGCACGCCACGCGGCTCTCGGCCATGCAGGCCGCCGAGCGCAACATCACCGAACGCGTTGATGACCTCCAGAGCGCATTCCGCCGGCAACGCCAAGACGAAATCACCGACGAACTGATGGATATCATCTCCGCCTACAACAGCGTTTCGTAAGGTTTGTTGAGCATCCGCGCCCGCGCGCCGTGAGCCAAACCAAGCCCGGAACCGCGCCAGCACTTCGCTTGTTAAAAGATCGCTGCCTAGTCGTTCACAGATGAGATGAAATGCCAAACCTGACACACGAGATTGTCGCCTGGGTCGTGTTCCTTATCCTCGCGATCCCTTACGTTATGTGGGCGAAGCATCCTGCTACTAAACCGATTGCCGCCTATCTGATCTTCGTGACAGTTTTCTCGGTGGCCGGTTGGGTCATTTATTCGGTGGTATCCGTTCTGGCCGCCGGAATGATGGACCCGACAACCCCTCACTATCGTGCTTTGCAGCTCACCATATTCGGTATCAGCCTGATCCTAGGGATACTCATGGCCCACTGGCAGGTGCGCAAACCGCCACGCCCGAGCCCACGCATTTAAAACCACAACAAACCTCCGTCCGTGTGCGCTGACAAAGATGGACGATACAGGGAACCATTGCAGCGCAGCATTAGTTGGAGGGTTCAACGCAAGCGCAACATAGTTTGATCAAGACCGATAACGAGGTTGATGATGAGCGATAAGAGACGGCTGGCCGTCGTCAGCGGAGGCGTTCAGGGTTTAGGCGAAGCAACCGCGAAAGAATTGGCGAATTTCGGTTTTGAGATCATTGCCACGCATCTCGGCGCCGATGAAAGAGCCGAAGCTTTCAAGAAAGACACAGGCTTTCCGGTTTACGAGTGGGACGTGTCAGATGCCGCGGCCTGCGAAGAAAATCTTTCCAAGATCGAGGCCGAACACGGCTCCATTGATGTCCTCGTCAATAACGCCGGCGTCAATCGCGATGGCATGTTCCACAAGATGTCCCGAGCGGATTGGGATGCCGTGATGCAGGTCGACCTTGGATCGATGTTCAACATG
>CAZWCL010000285.1:0-5254 GCA_964632265.1 uncultured Hyphomicrobiaceae bacterium
CGGTTCACCTTGGCGAGCTTTCAGGTAGATGCGAACCGGCAGACGCTGGACGACTTTCACCCAGTTGCCAGAGGCATTTTGCGGCGGTAGAAGCGCGAATTCGGCGCCTGTCGCCGGGCTGATGGATCCAACTTCGGCTTCCCACTCGACGTCGGGGTAGATGTCGAGCTTGACCGTGGCGCGCATGCCCTCGCGGACATGGGTCAGCTCGGTTTCCTTGAAGTTGGCTTCGACCCATGGCCGGTTGGCGACGACCAGTGCAAAGAGCGGCTTATCCGGTTCGACGAACTCACCCGGCTGGATCTTGACGTTCACGGCGGTGCCATCGACCGGTGCGCGAATTACCGTATTTCTGAGATCGCGTTTCGCGCTGTCGAGTGCGGCAAGCTTCTCACGGACCAAGGGATGCTCGTCGATCGGGCGCTCGGAATCGCCGATCTGGGTCAGCATACGGGCGACCTTGCTGCGCATCACAGCGACCTTGTTGTTCGCGGCGCGCGCTGCGTTTTCGGCTTCTTCGAGCTTGGCATCGGAGATGACGCGCCGGCGGGCGAGGTTTCGGTTGCGCTCCAACTGCGCATTCCAGTATTTCGTCTGGCCGCTGGCTTCTTTGAGTTCGCTTTGTGCTTCTTTCCAGCTCGCGATCATCGTGCGGACCTGGGCACGCGCAGCGTCGACATCAGCGCGGGCTGCGTCGACTTTGATCCGAAACGGCTCTTCGTCAATCTTGATCATGACGTCGCCCTTGCTCACTTGGGCGTGATCCTTGATTGCCACAGTCTTGATGCGACCGGTGATCTCTGCTGCGACACGGGCGATATCTGCCTTGACGTACGCGTTCTCGGTGGTGATGTACCGGCCGCCCCACAGCCAGATGCCGATGGCGCCAACCACGGCCAGGCAGGGCACGAGGACCAACAGGACTGGTCTAACCCAACGCTTAGACATTGCTTCGATCCCTAAATAATAGATGCGTGTTCACGCTGTTTTGTTTCGCTTTCGGCGCCGGATTCCGCGGTATCGCGCGTGTCATCCAGCTGCATGGTTTCTGCTGCGACCGGATCATCCTCAGCCATATCCAAAAGCTGTCCCTTGACGCGTTGCATCAAGGCGGACAGCGTCGAACGCTCTTCGGCGGAAAGCGCACTCAAGGCGTCGTCCACTGTTGCTTCGGCGAGCGGCCAGATCAGCGCATGCATCCGTTCGGCCTCAGCTGTCAGATGCAGGCGGTTGATGCGGCGGTCGAGCGGGTCGGCACGACGCTCGATCCAGCCCTTGGCTTCCATCCGGTCGATCAGGCGGCCGGCTGATGCCTTCTCGATTTCGAGAACGTCAGCAACTTCCGACTGGCTGAGACCCGGGCGGCGATGCAATCTGGCGATCGTCACCCACTGGGCGCGGGTGAGGCCGAGCGTGCGTACGCGCCGCTCAAAAACAGTCCGCAGCAGTCGCGCCACGTCCGTTATCGAATAGCCGATATAGTGTTCGTCGTCTGGTGACATTGATCTAGCAGCGATCCAGCAGCAAAATTGCAGCCTCATTGTTTGCGACCATCGCAAACATGGCTGTCATACATATAGTAACCTAAGTTACTATCGCATAGGTGACCATAGTCAAGGAGCAAAATAATGTTGTGAACTATGGTTAATTGCCGGTCGCAGCCATCGAATGTGTTCGCCGCTTGGATTTGGGGCCGCTCATGTTCGGGGCGGCTGAGGAAGTTCAGGCCTGCTCTCGGATGCGGCCGGGTTCAGAAGGTGCGACGACTGCACGATGTTCGGCCGGATCGGTGGGCACAGAGAGGCCTTGGTCGGCGGCGAAATGCAGCATCGCCCGCTCGGCGAGCGCTGTGATCGTCAGGAGAGGGTTGACGCCGAGTGAGCGGGGAATGACCGCGCCATCAATCACGTAGAGACCGTCGTGGACGGAGGTGCCGGCATCGGGTCCTGCGAAAACGCGGCATTTGTGGTCGACGACGCCGGTTTCAGCGTCCCGGCCCATGCCGCAGCCGCCAAGCGGATGGGCGGTGGCCGGTTGCTGACCCATGATCGAACCTGCCAGCGGATTCTTGACGTAAGAGCCGCCGACGTTGGTTACCAGCTTTTCGAGGAGCGTATCGAGACGCTTATAGGCCGGCTCTTCGGCGGCGTTCGGCCACTTGAGCGTGAGGCGGCCGTTGATGAGTTCGAAGCGGCCCGACGCGCTGTCGTGGGTGACGGCAAAGAATGTCTGCAGGCGGCTCAGCGGACCGTTGTAAACGCCGCGCACAAGGCTTTTGAGAGCGCCGAGAAGGCGGCCGTTCGGGACGAACATGACCGGCAGCACGGGTGCGAGGCTCGACGGCAGAACGCCTTCCTGGATACAGAGGCCCTGGTCGAGATCATCCGGGTCGTTGATTTCGAGTTGGGCGGAGACCGATGCACCAACGGATGCCAAGCCCTCTTTGACCGGTTCGCCGACGCCGATCGCGTTGACCGGGACGTCTGCGTCATATCCGAATGCGATAATATCGCCATTTGCGGAAAAGCGTTCGCCGAGCCTGTCGGACAGGGCAAGCCCTCGTTCGCGGGAGCGCAATAGTATTTCGGTGCTGCCAAGCGTGCCGGCAGCAAGAATGACACGCTGCGCCCTAAGCTTCCGGGTGGCGCCGGACGCATCTTTGGCGCCAACCTCTGCGACGTGAACGGACCAGGTGCCGCCGGTCCGGTCGACATGGGAGACTTTCGCGCCGGTGAATAAATCGGCGCCGTGGCGTACGGCGTCCGGAAGGTACGTGAGGGCGACGGTGTTCTTGGCGCCGACGTTGCAACCGCCGCAGCAATCACCGCAGCGGGTACAGGCGCGTTGGGCGATGCCGCCGGCGCTGGTGGTTTCGTCGAAGCTGACGACGACCTCCGGCGCGCGGGGTCCGTCCGTGATCCCGTCTGCTGCCTTAGCCAGCGCCTGAACCTTTGTGTGGCCTTGTGCTTCGGGATCGCGGGCGGGGGCGAGCCATTGGCGGGCGAGCGTGTAGCCCTTGTCGAGAAGCCCATCCTGGGCGATTTGGCCCGGCCAGATGGGGTCAGAGAAGACACGGGCATCAGGGCGTAACGCAACCCCGGCGTTCACAAGAGAGCCGCCGCCGAGACCACAGCCAACCAGGACGTGCATGTCATTGCCGAGGCGAACATCGTAGAGGCCGGTTTCCGAGCCAATCTCCATGTTCTTGCCGGTGACGCGCATTTCATGGCGCATCTCGGGAAACCGGGAGGGAAACTCGCCGGTGACGACTTCGCGACCACGTTCGAGTACGGCAACATGCAGCCCAGCACGCGCGAGCCGGGAAGCCGAGACGCCACCACCGTAGCCGGAGCCGACGATGATGACATCGTAATCGTCAGCCGCTTCGCTGATGGGGCGAGACAGGTTGGGGGCGTGGCGGCGGTTGGCTTGGTCGAGAGGGGTCATGTGTCTCCGGCGATTTTTTGGGATCGGAATCGGCTCAAGAGGTTCAAACGGCACGGACCGTCGGGGTGTTCCTGGCGAAGCCGCCGTGATGGTCGAGAAGGCGATCGAACCATTGACCAACCGGTGACGCCATATCGACTGGGTTCTCTGGGCAAACCGCATAAGGCCACATCAAGGTGCCGAACAGAATGTAATCGCTGTAGTCGGGAGCATCACCGGCGAAATAGGGGGCATGCGCCAGTGCCGCATTGGCCGGGGCGAGGGCGTTGTTCAATGCCATCTTCTCCGCGGCGGTGTCTTTCGAAAGTTCTTCGAGCGGCATGCCGAGCGCTTTTTCGCGGCTTTCCCGGAAGTATGCGTGATCCTTTTCCGGGATAAGCTTGAAGACGTGCGGCACGGCAATGGGCCGCAATGCCGGGAAGACGGCTGAGGCGCACCAGGATTCGAGAAACGCCGTGCGGGCGCGGGCTGCGCTGTCGGCCATGAGTGCGGGCCGATCCGGATACTTTTCGTCAAGATATAACGCAATGTCGCTGCTTTCGCCGATTCGGCGGTCCTGATCTATGATTTCGGGTACTTTCTTCGCGCCGTCGGGTGCCAGACGGTCGCTTTCGGTAAAATGCCAGGGCAGGCTCTCGAACGCCTGACCTTTGTGCTTGAGCGCCATGCGGGTGCGCCAGCAAAATGGACTGAAGAAGATCTTCTGGCTGGCGTCGGCAAGGTCGAAAAGCTGGATCGGACTGTTGGGCATCGAGGAGATCCTTTTGCGGCGCCAACGGCGGATTCGTGGTGGCGGATTCGGACTTGATTGCGGTCGGCGTTGTTTTAGACCAAATCCGGCTTAGCCGAAATCGGTGGCGGCTTCTGGCGATACCTTTGCCTACGGCAACAAAGCGGAAAAGGTGAAATTTGCGATACTCGAAGGTGCAAGGGCTGTGCCGGTGCGTTCGACGCTATGGCGGCTGGTATGATCGCAAAGCGGATTAAGCGTTCTACAGCGTTGTCCGGTGTGGACTTTGCCGGAGTGATCGAATTTGTTGGGCGGCAACCATTGCAATTACGGCTGATGGCGGGCCGGCAGATTTATTGAACAGGAGTTGGAAACATGGGCGAGTTCACCAAAGTCGAGACGCAGGATCATCTGATGATCGTGACGATGAATCGTCCCGATGTCATGAACGCCTGCCATCCGCCGATGAGCGTCGAGATGGGCGAGGTTTTCGACGAGTTCGAGAATAATCCTGATCTTTGGGTGGCCGTTGTCACAGGCGCCGGCGACCGGGCTTTCTGTGCGGGCAACGACCTCAAGTATCATGCCGAAATGCGCGCCGCGACCGGCGCGCGCCCGAACCACGGCACGAATGGATTTGGCGGGATCACAAAGCGGTTCGACTGCAACAAGCCGATCATTGCCGCGGTTAATGGTGTCGCTATGGGAGGTGGCTTCGAGATTGCGCTCGCGTGCGACATCATCATTGCTTCGGACAAGGCGCGATTTGCCTTGCCGGAGCCGCGGGTCGGGCTGACAGCCGGGGCGGCGGGGATGCAGCGGCTGTCGCGGACAATACCGCTCAAACGGGCGATGGGAATGATGTTGACCGGTCGCCACGTCCCGGCGGAAGAGGGCTATCAGCTCGGTTTCGTGACCGAGGTCGTCGATCACGACAAGCTGATGGATGAAGCGATGCGTTGGGCCGGCATGATCCTCGAGTGTTCTCCGATGAGTGTCCGGGCGACCAAGGAAGTGGTCATGAATTCACTCGATGTGCCGTCTCTTGAAGTGGCGATCAAGAACTATCGCTATCCG
>CAZWCL010000286.1:0-5250 GCA_964632265.1 uncultured Hyphomicrobiaceae bacterium
TTCAACGCGACGATGGAATCCATCCATCGGTGGGCCTGGTGGTTTGCAATTCTGTGCCCCCTGACCGGCGGTATCGGCATCCTTCTGACCGGGACCGTCGTCGACAACTGGTACGACTGGGCTGTGAAGCATGATTTCGCACCGATCGAGCAGCTCTACTTCCCGTCCTCGACCGGTTTCTAGGCCCCGGGCGGCGCCCGTGTCGAGGCGCGGGCGCCGCTGTCCGGGCACGTCCCCGTGTAAAGCGATGACCGTGGGTAAAAGCGGAAGACGAACTGTAAATGGGGGGCGCTATGCGGAGGCGCCCCTCGTCTTTATTCGGTGACCTGCCTCGGGTTCATTTGCCAGACAGTGAAATTCAGGACCGCGGCGAATGTAACCCACATGAGATACGGAATGAATAGATAAGCCGCCGTCGGGTCGATCGGCCATGCGACGATGATGAACGCGGCGATGGAAAGCCAGAGCAGGACCACCTCGTAGAACGCAATATCCAGCCGGTTGATCCCAAAGGCGAGATAGGACCAAAGCGTGTTCAGAACGATTTGCACACACCATATTGCGAATGCCAGGCCGTAGCCTGCCTTTGTCCAAACGAGCCAGCCTGCAATGGCAATGAAGACGTACAGCACCATCCAGGCCGGTGCGAAGACCCAATCCGGCGGATTCCACGATGGCTTGCTCAGAGATTCGTAGAAGGCACCCGGACGGAAGTAGCCACCAGACATGGCCGCGACAAAGGTGACGGCAAAGAATGCTGCCAGGGAAAGGTAGCTCGTCATATGCGGTTAACCTCTGAGGTGGAATTGAACGCTTGATCTGGGGCGCCGTGGCCCTGCATCAATGCCAGAACCCCGTCTCGCCATATCGCCTGCAGATGTTGAGTGCGCAATTGGCACCGATCAAGCGAACATAGTTGCATGTTGCTCCATGTCCAGCCGGCGCGCCAGCCGATACGTCCGGTGCTGCCACCTATAACCGTTACACTGGCCAAAAGTTCGCGGCTGATAACGTTTAGTGCTCTGTCATAAAGTCTTCATCCGATCCAGCCATTAAACAAAAGACTTTGTCTGCTGCACGCTGCCTGGGCGTTCGCATGGCGCATCTGCAGTCGCACTCGGGAGGTTTTCAATGCGCGTTGGCATCAATGGCATGGGGCGGATTGGCCGTTTGGCCCTAAGAGCGGCGCTGGGCGGCGCCGCACGCCATGCAGTTGATCCGCGCCGTGACAACGGCTTGGAAGTGGCCCACGTCAATGAACTCCGCGGCGGCAGCGAAGCGGTCGCTCACCTCTTGGAGTTTGACAGTTTGCACGGCCGTTGGCCGGCCACATTCACCACCGAAGCCGAAGAGGCCATCAAAATCGGCGGCAGTCGGATCGGATTTTCACAGGCAGCCCTCCCCGGCGACGTTCCATGGGGCGACCTGGGTTGCGACATTGTCCTCGAATGCACCGGCAAATTCCTCACACCAGACGCTCTGCAGCCTTATTTCGACCGCGGCGTAAAGCGCGTCATCGTCGCCGCCCCGGTCAAGCACGAAGGCGCACTCAACATTGTCGTTGGCGTAAACGATAACCTTTATGAGCCGGACCGGCACCGCCTGGTAACCGCCGCGTCGTGCACAACGAACTGCCTGGCGCCGGTCGTGAAGGTTGTGCACGAGGCTATTGGCATCCGTCACGGCCAAATCACGACCCTGCACGATCCGACGAATACCAACGTGGTGGTTGATGCCCCCCACAAAGATCTTCGCCGCGCCCGATCGGCCATGCTCTCGCTGCAGCCTACCACCACCGGTAGCGCGACCGCCATCGCATTGATATATCCCGAACTGAAGGGCCGCCTGAACGGTCATGCCGTCCGTGTGCCGGTCCTCAACGCCAGCTTGACCGACTGCGTCTTCGAGCTTCAGCGTGAGACGACCGTGGAGGAAGTCAACAGACTTTTCGCGTCCGCTGCCGAAGGCGATCTGGCCGGCATATTGGGCTTTGAAACACGGCCGCTGGTGTCGGTGGACTACTGCAATGATACGCGCAGCTCGATCGTCGATGCGCCGAGCACTATGGTGACTGACGGAACACTACTGAAGGTCTACGCTTGGTACGACAATGAGATGGGCTACGCCTGCCGCATGATCGACCTGGCCAATAAGATCATTGCAATGGAGCCGTGATGTCCGGAGCAATCCGCAATTATCTGGTCGTCACCGCATCCTATTGGGGTTTCACCCTGGTGGACGGCGCGCTGCGCATGTTGGTACTGTTCCACTTTTTTAAGCTCGGCTATTCCCCCTTCACCGTCGCCTTTCTCTTCCTCCTCTATGAAGCCGCGGGCATCGCCTCAAACCTTGTCGGCGGCTGGCTCGCCACACGGTTCGGCATCCCGCGGATGTTGGCCATTGGTCAATTGTTGCAGATTGCCGGACTGCTCATGCTGTCGGCCCTCAATCCGGTATGGGCTGTTGCGCTTTCGGTGACATGGGTCGTCTTGGCGCAAGGCATCGCAGGGGTCGCCAAGGACCTTACCAAAACCGCATCGAAGTCGGCTATCAAAGCCGTGTCAGCCGACGGCAACGCGCAACTGTTCCGCCTGGTCGCCTGGTTCACCGGCTCGAAAAACGCCATGAAGGGTGTCGGCTTCTTCGTCGGTGGCCTGCTGCTTCAATTTGTCGGTTTCCGTGACGCACTTTGGCTGATGGCAGGTCTGATCGCGATCATCCTCGTGGCGGGTCTGATTTTGCTGCCGCGTGAACTTGGCAAGGCCAAGGCATCGAATACGGTCGGTGAGTTGTTTGCAAAGAGCCAAGCCGTCAATCTACTCGCGGCTGCGCGCGTGTTTCTTTTCGGCGCGCGAGATGTTTGGTTTGTCGTCGGGCTGCCGGTCTTTCTCTACACCTATGGCTGGACGTTTCTGCAGGTAGGAGGCTTTCTCGCCGCCTGGACGATCGCTTATGGCTTCATACAGGCCATCGCGCCCCGTTTCGTGCCGCGCAGCGCTGATGGTCTGACCCGAGAGGTCCCCGCATCGCGGCTATGGGCTTTGTTGCTCGTTGCGATTCCGCTAATTCTTGCATCCCTCTTCGGTTTTCCGGACGTGCCGCGGCTCGACCTGATCGTCGTGGTTGGCCTCGCAGCCTTCGGCTTGCCGTTCGCCATCAACTCATCGCTGCATTCCTACCTCATCCTCGCTTATGCCGGATCCGCGAAAGCGGCCGAAGACGTCGGGTTCTACTATGCAGCAAACGCGGCGGGACGCCTGATCGGTATCGTCCTGTCGGGTTTGCTCTACCAGATCGCGGGCATGCCTGGATGCCTGCTGGGCTCCGCCACCATGCTGTTCTTGTGTTGGCTCATCACCCTGGTGCTGCCGTCGACGCCGGAAGCATCGATTGTAGCAGACCACCCAATCGCCGCCGCCGAATGAACACCGTCGCGCGGTCGCCAGCAGGCGATCGCGCTCTCTGGCTATTGCGCCTCATCCCGAAAGCGGGCATCGCGCCACGCGATGGCAGCCTTCACGCCCTGCTCGCGCCGAATGCGTGAGAATTCCTGCTTTTCCCACGACGGTGTCGTGTTGATGTCGACATCGATATCGAGGCCGAGCTCCAGGGCCTGCCGCAGCCCCATGATGTCGTAGGAGCGATTGATGGCGGCTTTCGATTTCTGAACCGCGGCTGGAGATGCTTTGGCAATCTTCTGAGCAAGGCGGTGAGCCTCTTGGACAAGTGCGTCCGCTGCAACCAGTCGGTTCACGATGCCCATCTGCAACGCACGTTCGGCTGCCACCCGGTCGTCGCCTGTAAGCAGGAGTTCTTTGGCCTGCTTCGGCCCCGTCACCCATGGAAACAGCATCGCAACGGCGCCTGAGCCGAACCGCACTTCAGGTTCTCCAAATATCGCATTGTCGGCTGCAAGTGTCAGGTCCGAAGCGAGCGACACTTCGAGTGCGCCGGCAAGGCAGTATCCATGGACAGCCGCAATCGTTGGCACGCGGGCATTCCAGAAGCTCATTATGAAGTCGAACTGCAGGTTGAGCTGATCGCGCCAGGCATCACGACCTTCAAGCTGCCGTTCCGAGGCAGCCTTCAGGTCGAAACCCGGCGAGAACGCTCGGCCGGCACCGCTGACGACAATGACCCGCACCGCTTCATCCCGCTCGAAGTTTGCCATTTGATCGAGTGATGCCTGCATCAGTTGGTTATTGAAGGCATTGAGCTGACGCGGCCGATTGAAGGTTAGCCAGGCGATGCCATCGCTATCGATTTCTGCCAGAATCGGCGGTTCATCGTATTGAGATGTCATGATGTCTATCCAAAAACGATATCGCACTGTGTAGGCGAACACGCCCGGCGGCGCGCGAAATCAGGCTGGGCATGGACGTTGGCGTCGATCAGGTGCAAGATCGCCGCAACCGCGATTGCGCCAAAACGAAGTGAGCGAAGACCATGTCAGATCCCGTCATGCCGTCAACATTTCCCAGCCCGCCGGAAAAAAGCAGCAAGCACGTGGTCAGTAACGTGGACCAGCTTGAGGCACTCTACGGCCCGGCGCTGGAGCGATCGCTGTTAAAGGAAATCGACTACATTTCGGAGAGTTACCGCGCGTTTATCGAGAAGTCGCCGTTCGTCCTTCTGGCGTCCGTTGGCCCCGAAGGTATCGACTGCTCCCCGCGCGGCGATCCCGCAGGCTTCGTGCGCGTGGCCGACAAACGAACCGTCATGATCCCGGACCGGCGCGGCAACAACCGCATCGATAGTCTGAAGAACATCGTGCGCGACCCAAGGATTTCGCTCTTGTTCTTGATCCCCGGTGTGGGTGAGACGCTGCGCATCAACGGCCGCGCGCATATCACGACCGATCCGGCTCTCTGCGCCACCTTTGCGATTAACAATAAGGATCCCCGAAGCGTGATTGTAGTCGAGGCGGACCGCATTTATTTTCAATGCCCGAAAGCGCTTGTGCGTTCGCGCCTATGGAGCGCCGAGACGCAGGTCGCTCGCGCCGAGGTGCCTTCCGCCGGCGATATGATGGCAGAGATCCTCGGTAACTCGTTTGATGGTGAGGCCTACGACAAGGCGTATCCCGAACGCCTCAAGCAGACGATTTACTAGAGCGGGTCCGACCTTGGTGGAATCGCTTTCGCGATTTCAATTGGGAGGGTAGTATCGCTCTAAGCTATTGGAGTAGATCATTTTTTTTCGGTTAAGCCGGCGACGGCCCCGGTTGCGAACGGTCTGCAACTAAACCGG
>CAZWCL010000287.1:0-5245 GCA_964632265.1 uncultured Hyphomicrobiaceae bacterium
GATTCTCCGGAGTGACTGGAGTTCAGACGTGTGCTCTTCCGATCTAGACGACCGCAGTAATTCGAGGCTCGCCCGGCTCGCCGCATCGATCGTCAGGATCGCCCCGCGACCCGTCTTGCGCGGCGGACGGATGGCAGGACGCGCGCCGATCTGGGTGAGTTCGATATATTTGAGCAGCGCCCCGGCGGCCGCCAGCTCGCCCCGCGAGAACGTCCCGAACGCCCCGAGATCAGTGACGCCCAGCATCTCGCGCATTGCCCGCTCGCCGGCGAGGCTGTCGAATGTCGCAGACGCCACCGGCGTGATCGCGGCGTGGATCACCTCAGCCGTGCGCCGGATATCGCCGTCACCGCTCAATGTGTCGGCGGCCAGGATCTCGCGCGGCAGCAGGCGCATGATCTCGCCGCCGATATCGTGGCTTGAAACACCGCCGATCTCGAACTCACCGGTCGAGATGTCGATCGAGGCGAGAATGTAGTCGCCGCCCGGCCCTGTGCTCTTTGGCCGTCCCGCCCGGCCGCCCTGACGCCCACGAGCCGGCTCACGAAAAACGGCTGTGAGGTAGTTGCGCGCCCTGTCGTCGAGCAGCGCGTCCTCGGTCAGCGTGCCGGGCGTGACGAGTCGCACGACATCGCGGTGGACGATGGCCTTCGAGCCGCGCTTTCTGGCCTCCGCGGGGTCTTCGAGCTGTTCGCAAACGGCGACGCGATGGCCGGCCTTGATGAGCCTTTGCAGGTATTCATCGGCCCGGTGGACCGGCACCCCGCACATCGGGATTTCTTCGCCAAGATGCTTGCCGCGTTTGGTAAGGACAATCGAGAGCGTCTCCGCGGCGACCACCGCATCCTCGAAGAAAAGTTCATAAAAATCGCCCATCCGGTACCACAGCAGGCTGTCCGGATTGGCGGCTTTGATTTCGAGATACTGCGCCATTGACGGCGTCACGCCGGGTGGCGGAGCCCCCGTTGACGGGACCCGCGCCGCCGCCTCCCGTTTGCGCGGGCTCTCCCCCATCCGCTCGGCTCTCATCTTCGCTGTCGCCATGACGCGCGTGCGTAGCGGGATTTGGGGGGCTGTGCAACTGGCGTCGGAGTAGGAGGGCGGCGGTTTTGGGTGCAGTATTGCAGTTGTTTAAGCTTTCGCCGTCTCAGGCTTGAGTGCGAAGCGCATTTGTTTCTCAGCTTCGATGATCGCAAAAAATACCACCCCCACGGCGACGATCAAAATCCCGTCGCCAAGTCGAACCGGCGCGGTTCCAAGGACGAACTGAAGTGGTGGCACATATGTTATGGCAAACTGCGCGACGGTCACACCTGCCACGCAAGCCCAGATGACCCGTGTCCCCTTGGCCGCCTGCCAAGTCAAAGACGTGCTGTGCAGGTTGCGAATGAAAAACAGGTGGAAGATTTCGAGGACGACCAGCATGTTCACGGCCATGGTCTGGGCAACTTCGACATTGTAGCCGCGATCGATGGCATAGGAATAGATGCCGAAGACTGCCGCGCAAAACAGACTGGACACAAGAACGATGTGCCAGATCAGGGCCCCCGTCAGCAAAGGTTCGTCGCGCGGTCGCGGCGGCCTGCGCATAGTTGCAGGCTCGGATGGCTCGAAGGCCAGCGCAAGGCCGAGCGTCACCGCGGTGATGAGGTTCACCCACAAGATTTGAACAGCCGTGATCGGCAGGGACATACCGGCCAGGAGCGCGATTATGATCGTTGCCGCCTCGCCTGCATTTGTCGGCAATGTCCAGCCGATGACCTTTTTTATGTTGTCATATACTGTGCGCCCTTCACGCACGGCGGCCGCAATCGATGCGAAATTGTCGTCCGCCAGCACCAGCTCGGCGGCCTCTTTTGCGGCCTCGCTGCCTTTCAGACCCATCGCGACCCCGGCGTCGGCGCGTTTCAACGCAGGCGCGTCATTGACGCCGTCACCGGTCATCGCAACGGTCAGGCCGCGTGATTGCAATGCTGTGACGAGCCGCAACTTGTGGGCCGGCGACGTGCGGGCAAAAACGTCGGTATTGCCGGCAGCTTCCGACAGATCCCAATCATTCATTGTGTCGATGTCGGAGCCGGTCAATACACGGTCAGTGTTCTTGAGTCCGATTTCTGCGGCAATAGCGCGGGCGGTTGCGGCATGATCGCCTGTGATCATCTTCACGCGAATGCCGGCCTCGTGACATTCAGCAACGGCTTCGACCGCCTCGGCACGCGGTGGATCGATGAGGCCGATAAGCCCGATCAATGTCAGGTGGCCCTCCAGGTCAGCGATGTTCAAGATGGTGTGTTCTTGCGGCACGCTCCGCGCTGCGACTGCTATGACGCGTTGGCCTTCGGCTGCAAATGAATCGACCATCCGGTGCCAGTCGTCGATGTCTAGTGCGTCGATACCGCCAGTGGCGGAGCGCTGGTTCGCGCACATCGCCATGACCGCCTCTGGCGCCCCTTTGACGTGGATTGAAGCGCGCCCCTCATGATCGTGGTGAAGGACGGCCATGTATCGGTGGGCGGCGTCGAAAGGAATGGCATCGGTGCGCGTCCAATTTGTGAACGGCTCAGGCCCTTGACGCGTGATCTTGCCGGCAAGCGTCTTCAAGGCCCCCTCCATCGGGTCGCCTTCGACACGCCAGGCGGCTTCGTGAGCGTGCAGCACCGCATCATTGCAGAGGCCCGCCGCAAGGGCGAACTCCGCCAAAATGGCGTGCTCCGCCGGATAGACGTCTGCTTCTTGCCAGCGCACCGCTCCCTCGGGTGCGTAGCCGCTGCCACCGACGGAATAAACACGCCCGGCAGCCCCCAGAGAGGCCGCCATCATCTCATTGCGCGTGAGCGTGCCCGTCTTGTCGGAGCAGATCACGGAAACCGAACCCAATGTCTCGATCGCGGGCAGGCGGCGCACGATGGCATTGCGTTTCGCCATGGCCTGGACGCCAACAGCCAGGGTGATCGTGAGGACGGCGGGAAGCCCCTCGGGTATTGCAGCCACCGACAACCCGACCACGATCATGAAGAGCTCATCGAACGGCAGGTGCGTGACGAAATACCCGTAGACAAGCAGTGCGCCGGCGGCGAGCAAAATGAAGATCGTCAGCCAGCGCGCAAATACGTCCATCTGATGCACGAGTGGCGTCGTCAGCGTCTCGACGCGCGCCAGCATGCCGCTGATTTTACCGATCTGCGTATTTACGGCTGTTGCGACCACGAGCCCGCGTCCGGTGCCGGCAGCGGCGAGAGTGCCACTGAAGAGCATTGATGACCGGTCACCAAGCGGCGCATCGGCCGGTGCTGGCTCTGTCGTCTTGTCCACTGGCACGGACTCGCCAGTCAGGATCGCCTCCTCGGCTTTGAGCCCACGTGCCTCGATGAGACGCAGATCAGCGGGCACGCGGTCACCAGCCTCGACCAGCACGATATCGCCCGGCACGAGATCGACAGCATCGACCGTCTGCCGCCGCCCGTCGCGCAGCACGGAAGAGCGCGGGGCAAGCATGCCTCGGATAGCCTCCATCGCCCGTTCGGCGCGTCCCTCCTGGATGAAGCCGATCAGGGCGTTGACGATCACCACGGCAAGTATGACTGCGGTGTCAACGATGTGGCCCAGGAAAGAGGTCACGACGGCAGATGCCAGCAGAATATAGATCAGGACGTTGTGGAATTGAGCGAGGAGACGCATCAATGGGCTGCGTGAGGGCGCTTCCGGCAAGCGGTTTGGGCCATGCGTGTCGAGCCGGCGTGCCGCTTCTGCACGACTGAGCCCCTGGGCTGAGGCGTCCAGGGCCTTCAGGGCCGTGTCTGAGGATATCGCATGAAACGTTGGGCGATTTGACTGGACTGCCATGGCCTTCACCTTCGATTAGATCTACAGATCCGGCCCCACCTTGCGCCGTTATGCCAGATGATTTCCTCCAGCAATTTCACTTACTCAGCATCCGGCGAGGCAACAAGCCGAATGATTGCTGGGGACCCAGAAGCCCCCGGGAGACTGTTGCGTCCAGTGCCTTTGCAACCATCCCGTAAACACCACCGCTCAATAACGGTTCACCGACGCGCTCCAGTTGCCGCCGGCGGTTTGCCGGCGCTTACCTGAGTTTCTGGTCGAGGAGCTGCAGTTCGCTGTAGAGGTGGTCGATGCGGTCGGGCGCGAGGCCGGCGGCCGATTTGACGAAGCGCGGCACGGGAAGAGCAACGCGGTTGGCTGCGGCGGGCGGTGTGGCGGCGAACCGGCAGTCGGCGGCCATGAAAGTGCCGGGCCGGTCGAGAAGGCGTGCGGCGATGCGGCCTCCGTCGGTGGCGAGCAGTGTCGGGTCGCTGACGTAGAGAACGTCGAGCCATCGTTCGCCCTCGCCTTTGATCGAGTCGGCGAAGATGATCAGGCCGCCCGGTCCGTTGCCGCGATCGACGAAAACCGGATGAACGGGGAGGCCGGCGTGGTCGGCGAGGATGCGCCGCTCGTTGACGCCGGTGCGTGCGTGGAGAGCTGCGGTGTCGGTTATCAAGGTGAGGCCGTCGCCGCGCCGGCAGGTGGCCGGATCATGGCACCAGACGTACTTTTCGCGGTCGAGCACGGTGAAACCGAGCCAGCGCATCGGGTGGATGGTATTCTTGGAACTGGTCAGCGCGACGTAGGTCGTGTCCGTGTCGCGCGTCAGGCTTTCCATGAGCGCCAGGCCGGCGCCCATGTCGGCGTCGCGTGCCTCGGCCCGGAGATACCACGCGGCCGGATTGCAGAAGCGGTAGCGGCTACCATCGATTTCGCGGGTCGAATAGATCGCCGCGACGCAGCCGGCGATCTCGCCGCGCCATTCGGCAACGCGGCCAAGGTCGGGTGCGTCGTTGCACCATTGATGGGCGAAAAGCCGCCGCCAGCGCGCGGGCGAAAACGCCGTGTTCATATGGGCGTGGAGCAGGGCGACGATCGCATCGATGTCGGCCGCAGCGGCGGGACGGATAGTGATCATGGGCGCGCACCATTGTCGGGACTTGCGCTCGCGGCGGGCGCGAATAGGTCACGCGCGTGGACGAAACGGGTCGCCGGGTGCGCTCTAAGGCGTCCGATGAGGCGCTCTGTAAACGTCCAGGTGGCGGCGTCCGTATCGAGGTGGTGGGTGAGGAGGCCGGTCGCTTCGGCGGGATCGGCTGCGCCGCTGCGCCGCGCCTCGAGATGATTGATGAGTTGTGCGAGTGTGCGGGCTGCGCCCCGGAACGACGGGCCGGCCTTCCAGTCGACCGGGTCGACATGA
>CAZWCL010000288.1:0-5237 GCA_964632265.1 uncultured Hyphomicrobiaceae bacterium
CATCAGCGCCAAAGCGTGGGCTGCGATCGCGTTCGTCTGTCTCCTGCCGATGATCTTCGGGCAGTGGGCGTTCTACCGTATCGTCAATCAGTTTCCGGCCGTTGTCGCTGCAATCGGCACCATGATGGTGCCCGTCATCGGCGTCATATCCAGCGCGCTCGTCAATGGAGAGCCGATCAGCGAACGCGATCTGGCGGCCCTCGCACTCGTGTCGGCATCGCTCGTCGCGGTGCTCATTCTGCCGGCGCTCTGGCGGCGATGAGAGGCTGCGTCGGGAGCAGCGGTGGATTGGCCTTATCCCGCCTGCAGGAACTCGTCGACGACCTTGCGTTCGCTGCCTTCATCGAAAGACACCGTCAGCTTGTTGCCATCGGCGGCGATCACCGTACCCAGGCCGAACTTGTTGTGTTGAACGCGGTCACCTACTGCGTAGGCGGCGGGACGCGCGGTCGATGAGGCCACGAGCTCGCCTTCGAGCAAGACCGGCTCGCGCTTCCTGGGCTTGTCCTTCTCGGACTGCCAGCGCGTCTTTGCGCGCTTCCAGCCGGGCGTGTCGTAGCTGGCCTCGAATGCCTCAGCCGTTTGTTCGAAGCGGCTCTTGCCATACGGGTTGGTGTAGCCACCAAAAGCGCCGCCCCCATGACGGCCGCCGAACGGGCTTTTGACTTCGACGATATCAACATGCGCCTCGGGCAGTTCGTCAACGAAGCGCGACGGGGTTGCCGCCTGATAAAGCCCGCGCATGCGCCGGTTCTGAGCGAACGAAACGAAGCCTTTCCGGCGTGCGCGGGTGATACCGACATAGGCAAGGCGGCGCTCTTCTTCGAGGCCAGCGAGACCGCTCTCGTCGATCGCGCGCTGGTGCGGGAAAAGCCCTTCCTCCCACCCGGGAAGGAAAACCACGTCGTACTCAAGGCCCTTCGCGGCATGTAGCGTCATCAGAGTGACACGCTCGCCATCATCAGCTTCGGCGGCATCCATCACAAGCGAGACATGCTCGAGGAAGCCTGCCAGGTTCTCGAAGTCATGCATGAAGCGCACAAGTTCTTTCAGGTTTTCCAGCCGCGTCTGTGCCTGCGGGCTCTTGTCCTTCTGCCACATCGCCGTATAGCCGCTATCATCGAGGATGAGTTCGGCCAGTTCGGTGTGGCGCATGTCGCCGGCGGACTTGCGCCAGAATTCAAACTGCGAGATCAGCCCGGCAAGAGATTTACGTGCCTTGGCGGGTAGTTCGTCGGTTTCGACGATTTCGCGGGCACCCTGATAGAGAGAAATGCCGCGGGCCCGTGCGAACGCGCGGATGCGGCCCACTGAGGTGTCGCCGATCGCTCGTTTCGGCGTGTTGATAATGCGCTCAAACTTCAGGTCATTGGAAGGATTGAGCGTGATTTCGAGGTAGGCGATCGCATCGCGAATTTCCTGGCGGTCGTAGAATTTCGGGCCGCCTATAACGCGGTAGGGCAGGCCAAGCGTCACGAAACGGTCCTCGAAGGCACGCATCTGAGCTGACGAGCGTACGAGAATCGCGATCTCGTTGAGGTTCTCCCCATTGTTGCCTGCGCGCTCGATGTAGTCGGCGATGCCGCGCGCCTCTTCTTCGTCGTCCCACACACCGCTGACGGCGATCTTTTCGCCATCCTCGTCGTCGGTAAAAAGCGTCTTGCCGAGACGGCCGGCGTTGTGGGCGATAACGTTGGAGGCGGCGGCAAGGATGTGGCCGGTCGAGCGGTAATTGCGCTCGAGGCGTATAACCTTGGCGCCGGGAAAGTCCTGATCGAACCTCAGAATGTTGTCGACTTCAGCGCCGCGCCAACCGTAGATCGATTGGTCGTCGTCGCCGACACAGCAAACGTTCACAGATCCTTGCGCGAGCAGTCGCAGCCACAGATACTGCGCCACGTTGGTGTCCTGATACTCGTCGACGAGCAGGAACCGGAAACGGCGATGATATTCGGCAAGGACATCCGGGTGCTCGCGGAACAGGCGGATGCACTCAAGCAGAAGATCACCGAAATCGACGGCATTGAGCTCTTTGAGGCGTACCTGGTAGGCTGCGTAAAGCTCCGCACCGCGGCCGTTCGCAAACGAGAACGCCTCGCCCTTTGCAACCTGATCCGGAGTCAGGCCGCGGTTCTTCCAACTGTCGATGAGGCCAGCCAACTGGCGCGCCGGCCAACGGTCCTTGTCGAGATCGGCGGCCGCGATCACCTGCTTCAGCAAACGGATCTGGTCATCGGTGTCGAGGATCGTAAAGCCTGAACGAAGTCCGGAGAGTTCGTAATGCTTGCGCAGGATGCGGACGCCGATCGAATGGAAGGTGCCGAGCCACGGCATGCCCTCGACGGCACCGCCAACAAGCTGGCCGATGCGCTGCTTCATCTCGCGCGCCGCCTTATTGGTGAAGGTCACCGCGAGAATCTCGCTCGGGTAGGCGCGGCCGGTCGCAAGAATATGTGCAATGCGCGTGGTCAGAACGCGGGTCTTGCCGGTGCCGGCGCCGGCGAGGACAAGCAACGGCCCATCGAGGGTTTCGATGGCCTCGCGCTGCTCGCAGTTCAGACCTTCAAGGTAAGATGCCGACGCTTGCGATGCCGCAAGCGCGCGCGCCGCGATACCACCCGCGGCCGGGGCGGCTGGTGGCGTCATGCGCTGCATTTGCTCCGGTACGATCTGGTCCGGATCGGAATGGTGATTCGCAGTCATGCGGCAGAGCCTAGCACAGAGGGCTTGTCGGGATTGCGGCGCACGGCGCGATGGTCCACAGGCATGAAAAGCGGGAGCACCGACGCGGCCTGATCTGCCGCTGTCGCCAAGCAGGGACCCGATTGGGCTCCCATTGGTTTTTAAATGGTGGCGCCGGGCAGATTTTCCAGATCAGTCAGGTACCACTTTTCAGCCTCTACAACGGCAGGATTTACGCCGTTCTTCTGGATCCAGCTATCGACCGCCCACTTCTTGCCACCTTCGTTCTCCTTGAGGACCGCCGTCCAGTGTGTCCAGCCCGATATGCCGCGGAGATAATTCTCTTTGGCGAAGGGCGCGGCAACCGTGTGATGCCTCAGCATACCGTTGGCTGCCAGCAACTTGAGATAGCTCGTCGTATTGGTGGCCTCGTCGAGGCAATCCTGCTGGCCCGGATCACCGGAGCCAACAAAATCCATCCCGGCGCGGTCGTTGGCCGTACCAATGCGTTCGCCAACATGACGCTCAAGCCAGCCTACGGCATAGGCGACCGCCCTGCGCTCCTGCGCCGGTGTCTCGTCTTTCGCCGTCTTTTTCATCACCGCACGGATTTCGTCGAGTTGCGCTTTCGTGAACTTCACGCGCGTCTTCTTGCGGCAGCCGTAGGCGGAGCAAACATGGACGCTCGCCTGCTTCGGTGGCGGCACCTCGACAGTGCCATAGTGTTCGAGCGCCGTTTCGAACGGCGTATGGGTACAGGCCCCCAGCGCAACTACGGCCAGAGCTAATACTGTCGCAAGACTTCGCCTCATAATGCGCCCACGTCACCCATGCCTGATCCTAAACGGTGCTTCGACGAGCAATCGTTGACCGTATCACGCACTTACTTTGCGTGATTCGTAACCATCGGGGAGGGTCCTAGCTGCACTATTTCCCACGGTGTCGTCGCGATGCGTCAATCATCGCTCAAACGTCGCGCGGACACCACCGCAAGGACGAGAGCGGAGCGACATATGTAGAACGGACAACAAGAGAGGCGCTTTCGGCGCGATCGGCCGCGGCCCTTCAGGTGCCCCAGGGACGGCCGCGCCATCCGCCGAACAGTCCTTCGCCGCCGCTTGACACCGAGACCAGATCACTGAGGGGCCGCGCTTCCGCCTCATCGGCGGGTCGCGCAACGTAAAGCTCGGCGTGCATCAGGCCGTCAGCTTCCTTGCCTGTCGCGTCAATTCCCATCGTCTCCAGTTTCAGCAGGGCCTGCGTCCACTCACCCGCCGAATGATAGCGGCGCTGGATGAACGTTACGCCGTCGAGCTTTTCGAACCGCATGCCGCGGTCTTCAAAGTCTACACGAATGGCATCCATCGATTCTGTTCTCAGCGCGAACAAGGCGACCCATGGCAGCCGTTCGCCGGTCGCCGCGAAGATCCTGCCAAAAGTCTCAGGCCCGGCGTAGCTCGCGCACCCCGTCGATATGATGCAATTGCAACCGGCAACGGCTGCCGCGTCAGCGGCGCTCAGCGTGTCGGTTTCCAAATCGCAAATAATGGCGTGGTCCAGGAGGCCGACGTTGCGGGCGTAGGCAACGGCCGGCTCTGCAAAGTCATAACCGACGTAGTTTTCCACCGGCAATCCCAACGGCCAGGAGGCGAAATAGTTGCGATCCAGGTGAATGACACGCTCGGAGGACAGGTCACCGGCGTCGAGATCGCGATACCTGTGAGCCAGCCGATTCATGTCGATGGGGTAGCAAAGTAAAGCGGCGTTAATGCCGAAACCGCAGCCGATATCCAGAACCCGAGGCGCTTCGCCGCGCAATTCGGCGGCGGTCTCGATAAGGGAGCGAAATACCGACCGCGCCAGCTCGGGCATGCGGTAATCGAGGCTGTGGAGGACCCGGAAGTAGGCCCGAGGGTCAGGCTCCGCGTAGATCTGCTCGTATTCCTCGCGAACGTCGCTCGCCCGCTCGCTTGTGAATTCGTCGATCTCAGAGGTCATGCCGTGTCGCTTTGGCCTTCTTGTCGTTGTCACTAGGCGGTCGACCAATCGGGCCCAACCCACATCAGGCAGGTTCTTTCCCGGTCGCTCTGTCCCGCAAAACAGTTGATAACGCATTGCGGCTGTCTGACCAATCGCCCCCCGCCAGAACGCCACACTTGACGGGGCCGGAGCCCTGCCGCAACTCTCGGCCTCCTCTCAACCAGATCGCGGCTTATCCATGACATCCCCTGCAACGCCCGCCAGCAGCAATCCTGCGCCGCCGGCAACGCGCGACAGCAACGTCCTGGCTGCCGTCTTCTGGATGTGCATCGCGCTTGCCTCCTTCACGATGGTGGCCATTAGCGGGCGTCTCGCCGGGCAGGGCGCCGACACGATGCACGTCATGTTCTATCGCAGCGTCATTGCTCTCGCGATTGTCGTTGTGATCATGATGGCAACCTCGGGCGGGCTGCACCAGGTACGGACCTCTCGTCTGGTGCTTCATGGCGTGCGCAATGCCATCCATTTCGTGGCCCAATACAGTTGGCTGTCGGCATTAATGCTCATTCCGCTGG
>CAZWCL010000289.1:0-5179 GCA_964632265.1 uncultured Hyphomicrobiaceae bacterium
GGCCGGAGCGCTTCAATGTCGGTGACAAGATCGATGCCATGGTGATCAACATCGACAAGGCTCAGCGCCGCGTTGGCGTCTCTATCAAGGCACTCGAAATCTCGGAAGAGAAGGAAGCGGTTGCCCAGTTCGGCTCGTCCGACAGCGGCGCCTCGCTCGGCGACATCCTCGGTGCCGCCATAAAGCAGCGTGGCGACGGTGACGACGAAAACGAAGGCTGAGGCGATTTGCTGAAGCGACAGCGACAAACCGGGGGCCGAAAGGCTCCCGGTTTTTTCATGCCGATGATGTCAGCGGGCGATGCCGCGCGGCGTCTCGCCTGACCGGCGCGCGACCACAAATGACCCTGGCCCCGCTTCCGCGGCCCGTCCTTCGCCGTCACCTCGACCACCTCCCCTCAGACAACACACTCACCCTGTTCCCTTCGGCCGACTTCCGTCCTATATCAGCGACATCGCTTATCCATGGCGCTTAACGGAACGGAACGATCATGACCCAGGAAACCGAAGGCATTCTCGATCGCCGGCGTCTGCGCCGAAAGGTCGGGCTCTGGCGTGGCCTTGCCATCGTCGCCGGCGTCCTGGCTCTCGGTGCACTGGCGCTGATCGGCGGCGGGGCGCAAGACCTCGTGAAAAAAGATCAGATCGCCCGCGTCGCGGTCGAGGGAATGATCACTGAAAACCGCAAGCAGATTCAAATGCTGCAGAAGCTTGCGAAAGCCGACCACGTCAAAGGTGTCATCGTCTACGTCAATAGTCCGGGTGGGACGACGACGGGCGGCGAGGCGCTCTACCGGAACCTGCGGGATATCGCGCAGAAAAAGCCGGTCGTGGCGCAGTTCGGCACCGTGGCCGCCTCAGCCGCTTATATTGCGGGGCTTGGCACCGACCACATTGTTGCGCGCGGCAACTCGATCACAGGTTCGGTCGGCGTCATCATGCAGTGGCCGGAGTTCACCGGATTGCTCGACAAACTCGGCGTCAAGATGAACACGGTCAAGAGCGGCAGCCTTAAAGCTGAACCATCGCCATTCAAGGAAGTCGAGCCGGAAACGCGCGAGTTTCTCAATACAATGATCGCCGAAGGCCAACGGTGGTTCCTGGGGCTGGTGCGCGAGCGACGCAAGATCGACACGTCGACCATCCCGGGCCTCGAAGCTGGTCGCGTCTACTCGGGCCGCCAAGCGCTCGACCACCAACTGATTGATGAGATCGGCGGCGAGGACGAAGCGCGCGCCTACCTCGTCTCGAAGCGCAAGGTGCCGAGCAACTTGAAGGTCGTTGACTGGAAGCCCAAGGAAGACCTCAACTGGCCGTTCGGCAGCGGCGGCGCAAATTACGCGCTCAAGGTCTTTGCAGGGTGGATGGGGATCGATACACTCGCGTTGTCACCGCGGGAAAACATTAGTGGACTTGTATCCTTCTGGCACCCGCAGAATTAGTTCCTCTTCAATCACTTAGCTTCGAGTTGCTGCGTCATGATCAAATCCGAGTTGATCCAGAAAATCTCCGCCCAATATCCCGAACTGCTGCATCGGGAAGTGGAGACGGTCGTCAATGTCATATTCGGCGAGATCGTCGATGCTATGGCGCGTGGCGACCGCGTCGAACTCAGGGGCTTCGGTGCTTTCACGGTCAAATACCGCGCGCCGCGCACCGGCCGAAATCCGCGGACCGGGGATGCCGTCGAGGTTGGCGAAAAATTCGTACCCTTCTTCAAGACGGGTAAGGAGTTGCGTGAACGGATGAACCCGAGATAGACCGATCCATCTCATGTTGAGACAAGTCAGCAAACGCGTATCGGCGTCTTTCACGAAGCAGCGGCGTCACGCATCAAATCGTTCACTTTTCGGCATGGACCCGCGTGACCCGGCAGCGTCGAAGGGCTAAGACTTAAAGTAATCGCCACGGAAAACCCGCTCGATTGAAGACCAAAAAACGGAGTTCGAAAGACGTGATCGGCCGCATTATATCGATGATACTCACCTTCGTCATAGCGGTGATCCTGATCACGCTGTTCGTGATCAACCGACATGAGGTGCAGCTCGTGCTCGACCCGTTCAACCCGCAAAACCCTGCCTTCGCGCTGACGATGCCATTCTTCTGGTTCATGTTTGCCCTGCTGTTCGTCGGCGCCATCATCGGCGGCTTTGCGACCTGGATCACACAATCGAAATGGCGCCGCACGGCGCGGCAGCGAACGCAGGAAGCGATGCGCTGGAAGTCTGAGGCCGAGCGCCTTGCCCGCGAGCGCGATGCCAACGTGATCGAGCGCAAGCAACTAGCTCTTGCGGAGTAGGTTAAGACTCTGGCCCCGTCCAACTCAGATCCACGGCTTGCCGCTATTCCCACTGTACCTGCCGGCCGACCGTATTGCGGGCGACGCCTTGCAGTCGACCGCTCAATCAAAAGCCTGCTATGATCTCATGGCAGGCTTTTCACAGTCGCTGCGCCGATCTGGCTGATCCACTTTCCAGGCGCCACATCAGGCTTGAAGATGACTCAGAGCGCCATGTCGATACTTGTAAAAATCTGCGGGCTGAAAACACGCGAGACCATGGCAGCTGCCCTTGAGGCGGGCGCCGACTACGTTGGTCTGGTCTTTTTCGGGCCGAGCCCGCGCAATGTCACGGTCACCGATGCCATAGAACTAGCCGAAATGGCGCGGGGGCGGGCCAAAATTGTCGCGCTCACGGTCGATGCCGACGACGACCTCATTCGCGCGATTTCCGGCGAATTGAGCCCCCAGATCATCCAATGTCACGGCAGCGAAAGCGTCGAACGACTTCGACAAATCCGCGTCATGAGCCGTTCGGATGTGATGAAGGCGATCAAGGTCGCTACGGCCGATGAGACACGCGCCGCTCTTGACTACGCTTATCCCAAAGGACCATGCGAGCTTGTGTTGTTCGACGCGAAGGCTCCCAAGAACTCCGTTCTGCCCGGCGGTAACGGCCTGGCTTTCGACTGGCGCATTCTGGATAACCTGCCGGAAAGTCTAAATTACATGTTGTCTGGTGGCCTCGATGCCGACAACGTGGCCGAAGCCGTTCGATTGACCGGGGCGGGCGCTGTCGACGTGTCTTCCGGCGTCGAAAGTTCGCCGGGTGTCAAAGACATCGCACGCATCCGCGATTTCCTTGCCGCCGCCAAGGCCTTATAGTCATCCGGCGGGTAAGCAGTTGCGTAAACCTATATCATGTTTCCGGACGGCATATTTACTGCCGTCGATCGATCGGCGCTGCCGGCATATGAGAATTACCGGCTCATAATAATCCGGCCAACCATGGGCATGCAAAATGAGCGAACAGCCGAAACCCAACAGCTTCCGATCAGGCCCTGACGAGCGCGGGTACTTCGGCATTTTCGGCGGGCTCTATGTTGCCGAGACGTTGATGCCGGCGATCCTCGAGTTACAGCAGTCTTATGCTGCTGCGAGCGAGGATCCGAGCTTCCAGGAGGAACTCGACGAGTTGCTCAAGAACTATGGCGGACGCCCGTCACCGCTTTATTTTGCCGAGCGGCTCACAGAACATCTTCGCGAGGTTTCCGAGACCGCCGGCCTCGCAGGCGGCGCGAAAATCTATTTCAAACGAGACGAACTCAATCATACCGGCAGCCACAAAATCAATAATTGCCTGGGCCAGATCCTGCTCGCCCGCCGAATGGGCAAAACCCGCATCATCGCCGAGACCGGCGCCGGACAGCACGGTGTCGCGGTCGCCACCGTGTGCGCGAAGTATGGGCTCGCGTGCGAGGTCTACATGGGCGCGACGGATGTTGAGCGTCAAAGCCCCAACGTCATGCGCATGAAAATGCTCGGCGCATCGATCAATCCTGTGACGTCCGGCGCCGGTACGCTTAAAGATGCCATGAACGAAGCCCTGCGCGACTGGGTCACCAACGTCGGTGAGACCTACTACATCATTGGCACTGCCGCGGGGCCGCATCCGTATCCTGAGATGGTGCGCAACTTCCAGTCCGTAATCGGCCATGAAGCGCGGGCGCAAATGCTCGAGCGAGAAGGAAGCTTACCGGATGCGATCGTGGCCTGTATCGGAGGCGGGTCTAATGCGATCGGCCTCTTCCATCCCTTTCTCGATGACGAGAGTGTTGCCATCTACGGCGTCGAAGCCGGTGGTCACGGGCTGGACATCGAAAACGGCCACGCCGCGTCGATGAGCGGCGGCGAACCTGGGGTGCTGCACGGCAACCGGACGTATCTGCTGCAAGATGACGACGGGCAGATCCTCGAAGGCCACTCGATCTCCGCCGGGCTCGATTATCCCGGTGTCGGCCCGGAACACGCTTGGCTTAAAGATGTCGGCCGCGTCCAGTATGTTCCCGCAACCGACTCCGAAGCGCTCGAGGCGCTGCAGCTTTGCACGCGCATGGAAGGCATTATTCCAGCGCTCGAGCCGGCACATGCGCTCGCCTACGTGAGTAAGCTGGCGCCGACAATGGCCAAGGACCAAACGATTATCATGAACCTTTGCGGCCGCGGCGACAAGGATCTGTTCACCGTCGCCGAGGCGCTCGGCTGGGAGTGATGGTCGCTGGCGCCCCTCCCCTTGCGCACACACGGCTTGCGGCCGCTTCGTCGCCGGTATAAGACGCGCCATGGCAAACGATACCGCTCAAAAGACCCGTATAGATGCACGCTTCGCCGACCTTCGGGCTGCGGGCCGTGCCGCCTTTGTCACGTTCATCACGGCAGGCGACCCGGACTTCGAGACCAGTTCCGAAATCCTCGGCGGTCTTGCCGGTGCCGGCGCCGATGTTATCGAGCTTGGCATGCCGTTCTCGGACCCGATGGCGGATGGCCCGGCGATACAAGCTGCATCGATCCGCGCGCTGAAGGGCGGGCAGACGATGCGCAAGACGCTCGCAATGGTCCGGAGCTTTCGCCAGACCGACAATACGACACCGATCGTCCTGATGGGTTACTTCAATCCGATTTACATCTACGGCGTCGAAAAGTTCGTCCGTGATGCCGAGGAAGCCGGTGTCGACGGGTTGATCGTCGTCGATGTCCCACCGGAAGCGGATGATGAATTGTGCCTGCCAGCGATCAGGGCCGGATTGAACTTCATACGTCTCGCTACACCGACAACTGATGGCGGGCGGCTACCACAGGTTCTGCAGAATACTTCCGGCTTTCTCTATTACGTCTCAATTAC
>CAZWCL010000290.1:0-5172 GCA_964632265.1 uncultured Hyphomicrobiaceae bacterium
ACAGTCGATGATCTTCATGACGACGAGCCTCCTGTTTTTAACATCTTAGGCGCGTGCGACGACAGGCGGCCATAATGCGGTCTTTGAAATCACGCCTCGGGTGAATATTACCTTCCGCCTTGCTGATCACGCATCGACCCGGCAAGAATAAGCCGACGTCGAAACCGACCCGAGGATTATCCATGACACCGCCAGAACGCCTCCGTGCGCGCCTTGCTGAACCAGAATTCGTCGTGATGCCCGCCGTCTGGGATGGTCTGACGGCCAGGCTTTCCTTTGAGGCCGGTTTCGATACGTCGTTTCTTTCCGGCTCTTGCGTCGCCGCCAGCCGCCTCGGCGGGCCCGATCTCGACCTGATATCATTCGGCGAGATGTTCGACAGTTTCCAGATGGTCCGCCAGGCCGCCCCCCGGACAATGGTTCTCGCCGATGGTGATCATGGCCATGGCAACGCGATGAACGTCCAGCGCACTGTGCGCGCCTATGGCCATGCCGGCGCCGCCGCGATCCTCATCGAAGACAAAATAACCCCGCGTGAACTGACAGGCTCCGGCAAGCCTTGCCTGCCGCGTGATGAAGCCGTCATGAAGATCCGCGCCGCCGTCGAGGCTGCTCGTGACAGTGGTATTTTGGTCATGGCCCGCACTGATTGCCGCCCGACGCAGGGCATCGATGAGGCGGTCGAGCGCATCAAGGCGTTTGCTGATGAAGGGGCGGACATCCTGTTTCTCGATTCCCCTGCCGACAATGACGAGGTCGAGCGTGCCATCGATGCCGCGGGCGGCAAGCCGTCGTTCGTGGTTCTATCGCCAGGCGCCCCGCGGGCGACCCCCAGCATCAAGGAGGCCGCCGCTCTCGGCTTCAAGATCGGCACTTTCCCGACCGCGATGCTTTCTCCCGCCCTCGCCGGCATCAAGGCGGGCCTCGCTGCGCTCAATGCCGGCCGCTCGGAACCCGAGAGCGCCCTCACGCCGGCCGAGTTCCGTGAGACCCTCGGCTACGGCACCTATGACGCAGCCGCCGCCCCCTTCCGCACCGGTGGAAAATAAAGGCACCTGCGCGTGCGCCCCTCCTTGCCACCGCACGCGCCCCGCCGGAGCCGGCCATCTGCACAGCAGATGAACAGCCGGCGCGAGGCAAATTATCCCCCGTCGGCGAGGATCATTTCGGCGGCTTTCTCGCCGACCATGATGGAGGGGGCGTTGGTGTTGCCGGACGGCATCGTCGGCATGATCGAGGCGTCGGCAACGCGCAAGCCCTCGATGCCGCGAACCTTGAGCCGTTCATCGACCACGGCCATGTCGTCACTGCCCATCTTGCAGGTGCCGATCGGGTGATACGTCGTCTCGCCGGTCCGCGTCATGAAATCGAGCATTTCATCATCGGATTGAACCTCCGGTCCCGGCTGAAACTCTTTCGGGCCGAGCCATTTGAGCTCCGTCGACTCAATCAATTCACGCACGAATTTCATCGAGGCGACGGCACAATCGCGATCGAGCTGTTCGGCGAGAAAGTTGAAATTGATCGCTGGATAATCCGCAACATCGGCTGACTTGATATGGATCGACCCTTTGCTTTCGGGTCTGAGCTGATGCGCGATGACTGTCAGGCCGGCTTCCTTGTCGAGTTTCAGATCCGGCGTCACGAGGAACGGCTGCACGATAAAATAGGCATCGGGGCTCGCCAGTCCTTCCCGCGTCCGGAAGAAGCCGCGTAGCGGCGATGCCGGCAGGTTGAGAAAGCCTTTGCCCTGGGTAAGATAAAGCCAGCCTTGATTGAGGGCTCCAAGCCCGCGTGCGCGTTCATTGAACGTGACGCCGTGGCGGTCCACCCGCCACTTGAGCCGCGGTGCATAATGGTCCCTGAGGTTCTCGCCGACACCTTTAAGGTCCTGCACGACGTCGATGCCGAGATCCCGAAGCCGCGATGCATCACCGATCCCGGACAGCTCGAGAAGCTGCGGTGATGCAATCGCCCCGGCCGAGACGATCACCTCGCGCGCTGCAAGCGCTTCCACCGTTCCGTTTGGCGTCCGGTAGCTGACGCCAGTGCAACGTGAGCCCTCGAACAAGAGCTTTTCGGCAAGTGCGTCACTCTCGACGTGGAAATTGGCTCGCGTCTTGGCCGGCTCCACGTAGCAGGCGGATGTACTCATGCGCCGGCCGCCAGCGATCGAGGCCTGCGTCATCGTCACCCCTTCCTGGCTGGCGCCGTTGTAGTCGGAATTGCGTTTGAGCCCCATCCGCTCCGCCGCCTCGAAGACGCTTTCGTAGAGTTTCGTCCACTCGTCCACGTCGGTGATCTTCACCGGCCCGCCACGGCCGCGCAGTTCATCATCGCCGTTTTCGTAATTCTCCAGGCGTTTGAACACCGGCAGCACGTCTTCGTAACTCCATCCGCGGTTGCCAAGCTGTGCCCAATGGTCAAAGTCCTCTTTCTGGCCGCGCACCCACACCATGCCGTTGATTGCGCTCGACCCGCCGATCATGCGCCCGCGCGGCACCGGGATGGCGCGCCCGCCGGTCGTCTCGTTGGGCTCTGATTGATAAAGCCAGTTCACGCCCGGCTGTTTGATGAACTTCGCAAAACTGATCGGCACCCGCGACAGTGGATGCGTCTTGCCGCCTGCTTCAAGCAGCAGCACCCGATGGCGACTGTTCTCCGACAGCCGGCCGGCCACGGCAGCGCCTGCCGATCCTGCGCCAACGACGATGTAATCGTATGTCTTTGCGTTCATTTCTGGCGTCTCCTCGGCACTTTTGGTTGTTTTTGCCCCCTGCCTGTCATAAGCGGCCTTTCGCGCGTTTGTAATCGGCCTATGGATAGTTGGGGCGCCGCCTCGTCCTGACGCCGATTTTCTGCGCCGCCCCGGTCGGGCGCACCTATGGGAATATCATCGCGCGCCGTGCTATCAATGCCGGATAGGATCACTTGGCCAGGATTGAGGAGGCCCCCGACGTGCGCTGTGAAGTCGTCGCCATCGGCACCGAGCTGTTACTCGGCATCATCCACGATACGAATTCGTCCTGGATCGGGGAGCAATTGGCCCTGTCCGGCATCGATTCGTTCTACCAGGTGAAGGTCGGCGATAACTTCGACCGCATGGAGGCGACTATTCGCACCGCCCTCGAGCGCGCCGACGCGGTCATCTGCTGCGGCGGCCTCGGCCCCACCCAGGACGATATCACCCGCGACGTCATCGCCAGAATTATGGGCGTCGGCCTGGAGCGCAACAACGAGATCGCCGCTGAAATTCGCCGCCGTTTCGAGGCACGGGGGCGCACGATGTCGGCCAACAACCTGCGTCAGGCCGACGTACCCATCGGCGCCCGACCGATCGAACAGATGCCTGGCACCGCGCCCGGCCTCGTCTGTCCCGTTGGCGACAAGATCATCTACGCCGTCCCCGGTGTGCCAAGCGAGATGCGCACGATGATGGAGGGCACTATTCTTCCGGACCTGAGGGTGAGGGCAGGGGAGGCGAGCGTGATCCGTTCCCGCGTCTTGCGCTGTTGGGGTATCAGCGAATCGGGGCTTGCCGAGATGCTCCACGATCGCATCGAGGCACTGGACGAGAGCGGATCTGCAACCTTGGCGTTTCAGGCGAGCGGTATCGAAGGCATCAAGGTCCGTATAACCGCCAAGGCAGACACCGAACAAGCGGCACTGGCGCGAATCGCAACTGAAGAGGCGCTGATCCGCCCGATCCTCACCGATGCCATTTTCGGCGTTGATGACGAGACCATGGAGATCGCCGTCCTTGACGCGGTCCGCGCGCGCGGCTGGACACTGGCCGCGACCGAGGCCATCACCGGTGGCATCCTGTCATCACGAATGACCGTCGCCGATCCCGACATGACGACCTTCCGCGGCGCGATCGTACTTGCCGAGGACGCCCTGCCAGCCGACATCCGGTCGGCTCCTCTCGACCAGCGCGCCCTCGCACTTGCCCGCCACGCTCAGGACGTACACCGCGCCGACGTCGGCATCGCGGCCTATGCGCCGCACCCACGCGAGGGCCTTGCCCCCGGCACCGTATTTCTCGGCCTCGCGCTGCCCGACGCTGACCTTGCTGAAATGACCGTTCTCTTTCCCGATCGTGACCGAATGCGCTCTTTCGCGGTGATTAGCGTTCTTGACTATCTTCGCAAGGCCCTTGCCACGAGCGAAGCTTAATCAATCATCGCGAAATCCAAGGAGAGGGCCAGTTGTGGACAGCCAAAAGCCAGCTAAAGACGTAACCATCATAGGTGCCGGCGCCGTCGGTTTGAATTCAGCCCTCTCCATCCTTGAAAACGGCCAGACAGTTGAAATCGTCGACCGCGACGAACCGGCCGCCGGCGCCAGCCACGGCAACGCCGGCGTCATCGCGCCCTGGAACTGTGTGCCCCAGGCGATGCCCGGCGTGTGGAAGTCGGTGCCGGGGTGGCTGCTCGATAAGGACGGCCCGCTCACCGTACGCTGGAACTACCTGCCCCGCTTTATTCCGTGGGGCCTGCGTTTCCTTCGCTCAGCCAGCCCCGAGCGCATCCCGGCGATCGCCGATGCGATGTTTGCGCTCAACTACGGTAACGTCGAACTCTACCGCCATCATTTGGCCGGCACCGGCCACGAAGATTTGGTCCGCGATGCAACTTATCTGCATGTGTTCCGCGACCCCGCAGCGCTTGACATGAACGGCCTTGCGTGGCGCCTGCGTAAAGACCGCGACGTTCCGATGCGGGTTCTCGACGCTGAAGAACTGCATGAGCTTGAACCAGCCATTTCCCGCGACTACAAGGCCGCCGTCGTGATCGAAGCCCAGGCCCGCGCCCTCGATCCGGGTGCTATCGGGCGGGCGCTCGCCGAGAAGGCTCTCGGTCTCGGCGCCGCGATCCACCGCGCCGCCGTCGGCGCTATCAAACCCGCATCGGGCGCCGCCGCCGCCAACGGCGCGAAATGGCTGGTGCAGACCGACCGCGGCAACATCGCCGCGAAAACGGTTGTTATTGCCGCAGGTGCCTGGTCGGCCCGCCTCCTCGCCCCGTTCGGAATAAAAGTGCCGCTCGAAGCCGAACGCGGCTATCATGTGGTCCTCCAAGACCCAGGCATTGAGGTCAGCGCATCCGTCATGGACACCGGCGCCAAATTCGTCGCGAGTTCGATGAACGCCGGCGTCAGGTGCGCCGGCAC
>CAZWCL010000291.1:0-5158 GCA_964632265.1 uncultured Hyphomicrobiaceae bacterium
CAATGTGATGGGCAAGCCGCAGCGCGCGATTTTCAACGAATTCAAGGGTGGCTCGTTTAAGCCCGACGATGTCGAAGGCTCTGGTGACGTAAAGTATCATCTCGGCGCATCGTCTGACCGCGAGTTCGATGGCAACAACGTACATCTATCGCTGACCGCGAACCCCAGCCACCTCGAGATCGTCGATCCGGTAGTGCTCGGCAAAGTGCGCGCGAAGCAGGATCAGTTGGGCGATGCCGCGCGCAACGAAGTCCTGCCGCTCCTGATACACGGTGATGCGGCCTTCGCGGGTCAAGGTGTGGTTGCAGAATGTTTCGGCCTCTCAGGCCTGAAAGGCCACAAGACGGGTGGCTCCATTCACTTCGTGATCAACAATCAGATCGGGTTCACGACAAACCCACGTTACTCCCGCTCGTCGCCCTACTGCACGGACGTTGCCAAAATGATCGAGGCGCCGATTTTCCACGTCAATGGTGATCATCCGGAAGCCGTTGTGCATGTGGCAAAGATCGCTGCCGAGTTCCGCCAGAAGTTCGGTGCACCGGTTGTAATCGATATGTTCTGCTACCGCCGGTACGGACATAACGAGAGCGATGAGCCGATGTTCACGCAACCCTTAATGTACCGAAAGATAAAAAGACATCCGACGGCGGGCGAGATTTATTCAAAGCAACTCCAGAACGAAGATGTCGTCTCGGAAGAGGAAGTGGCGGGCATGCGCCAGGACTTCCGCAGCCATCTCGACTTGGAATTCGAGGCAGCGGACAGCTTCAAGCCGAACAAGGCTGACTGGTTAGACGGCAAGTGGTCCGGGATCGGTTTTGCCGAAGACGAGGCGCGGCGCGGAAATACCGGCGTCGAGATCGACACGTTGCGCGACGTGGGTCGTCAGATAACGACGCTGCCCGGTGATTTTGAGCCTCACCGAACCGTTAAGCGACTGATCGACCGGCGCCGGGAGATGATCGAGACCGGTGAGGGTATAGATTGGGCGATGGCTGAGCACCTAGCGTTTGGCACATTGCTCGGCGAACGGTTCCCGGTGCGCCTGTCCGGACAAGATGTCGAGCGCGGGACGTTCTCTCAGCGCCATTCCGTGCTTATTGATCAGGATGACGAGCGCCGCTATACGCCGCTTGAAGCTGTGTCGCCAGATCAGGCGCGGTTCGAGGTCATCAATTCGATGCTGTCGGAAGAGGCTGTGCTCGGCTTTGAGTACGGCTATACGTTGGCCGAGCCCAACGCGCTTACGATGTGGGAGGCGCAATTCGGCGATTTTGCAAATGGCGCTCAAGTTGTTGTTGATCAGTTCATTTCGTCAGGTGAGCGCAAGTGGCTCAGAATGTCCGGCCTCGTAATGCTCTTGCCGCACGGCTATGAGGGCCAGGGGCCGGAGCATTCATCGGCGCGCCTTGAGCGCTACCTGCAATCCTCGGCGGAAGACAACTGGCAGGTTGCCAACTGCACGACGCCGGCGAACTATTTCCATATTCTACGACGTCAGCTCCATCGCAAGTTTCGTAAGCCGCTCGTACTCATGACGCCGAAATCCTTGCTGCGACACAAGCGGGTGGTATCAAAGCTCACTGACATGACTCCGGATACCACGTTCCACCGCTTGTTGTGGGATGATGCAGACGGTCGCGATGGGCATACAGCTGTTGATGATGCGATCAAGCTCAAACCGGATGATCAGATCAAGCGTGTCATCTTGTGCACCGGCAAAGTTTACTACGACCTTTTCGAGACCAGGCAGCAGGACGGCATTGATGACGCCTACATCATGCGTCTCGAACAGCTTTATCCGTTTCCAGCACGTTCGCTCATCGAGGAACTCGGCCGCTTCCCGCAGGCCGAAATCATCTGGTGTCAGGAAGAGCCGCGCAACATGGGGGCGTGGCAGTTTGTAGAGCCCAACATCGAATGGGTTCTTGGGCATATCGATGCCAAGTATGAACGCGCGCGCTATGTGGGGCGGGCTGCTTCTGCGTCAACGGCGACGGGACAGCTGTCACGACACCTTCAAGAACAGAAGGCGTTGGTTGGAGAGGCGCTCAACGGCTGACATGGGTTTTGATCCGAACTAACAAGTGCGACCAGATTTGGGCCGGTGGCGGCTCGGCAAAGCAGGACTTCATTAATGGCTACGGAAATCAAAGTACCGACCCTTGGCGAGAGTGTGACGGAAGCGACGGTCGGGCAATGGTTCAAGAAGGCCGGCGATGCGGTCGCTATCGACGAGCCTTTGGTCGAACTTGAAACGGACAAGGTCACTGTCGAGGTGCCGGCGCCGGCTGCGGGTGTCTTGGCAAGTATCACGGTGAACGAGGGTGAAACGGTTGAGGTCGGGGCCGTGATCGGTTCGCTCACGGAAGGCGAGCAGGCCGTGGTAAAAGAGGGAGCTGCCGCTGCCAATGGCAGCGGCGCCGGAGATGCTGCACAGGCGCCATCGTCATCGCCAGCTGCGACGCCAGCGGGGGAAAGCGCTTCGGGGAATATGCCGCCGTCTCCTGCGGCCCGGAAAATACTTGAAGAGAAGGGTGTCGAGGCTGGTTCGGTCGAGGGCAGTGGGCGGCGCGGGCAGGTTCTCAAGGAAGATGCGATGGCGGCCGATGCTTCGGCGAGTCCAGGTTCTGCCAGCAGCGCCGCCGAAGATGCGGGCTCAAGGGTGGCAGTTGGTCAATCACTGGCGCCGCAACCAATGCCGGCGCAACAGATGCGGGCGCCGGTGGTGGCCGATGATGAAGCGCGTGAAGAGCGCGTGCGGATGAGCCGACTGCGCCAGACGATCGCGCGTCGGCTCAAGGACGCACAGAACACGGCGGCGATGCTGACGACGTTCAATGACGTCGACATGACGGCCGTTATGGAGATGAGGTCAGAGTACAAAGAACTCTTTGAGCGCCGCCATGGCGTTAAGCTCGGTTTCATGAGCTTCTTTGTTAAGGCCTGTATCCAGGCGCTAAAGGATGTGCCAGCGGTCAATGCAGAGCTTGATGGGCAGGATCTGATTTACAAGAACTACTATCATATCGGTGTTGCCGTGGGCACGGATAAGGGACTTGTCGTCCCGGTTATCCGCGAGGCCGACCAGATGAGTCTGGCCGAGATCGAGGGGGCAATATCCGATGCGGGACGTCGTGCGCGCGATGGTAAGCTCGGCATAGAGGAAATGCAGGGCGGGACATTCACGATCTCAAATGGAGGTGTTTATGGATCGATGCTCTCGACGCCAATCCTAAATGCGCCCCAGTCCGGTATTCTGGGAATGCATCGGATCGAAAAACGGCCGGTTGTACTTGACGATGGATCTATTGCGGCGCGGCCGATGATGTATCTCGCGCTCAGCTATGATCATCGCATCGTTGATGGTGCCGAGGCGGTGACCTTCCTCGTGCGCGTCAAGGAGTGTCTCGAGGATCCGCAGCGCTTCCTGCTCGAACTCTGAAGGGGTGGCTCATGCCAGTTGAGTTAACCCAGGTTCTGCTTGCAATCCTTCTCGCTTTTGCACAGCTCATGTTGTTCGCGGTCTATGCCAATCTCGAGATCGGTCTCGAATTCACCGGTGGACCGCGTGACGAGGCGCCCCCCAAGGAGGTCTCAAAAACCACGGGCCGAATGCAGCGTGCATTTCAGAACATGAATGAGACGTTGCCGTGGTTCATCGGCGTGGTTGTTGTCGCCCATCTGAGCAATCAAGTCGACGCAGTCGTGATTGCGGCGGGCTGGATTTATCTGATCGCGCGACTAATTTATGTGCCGGTCTACGTCATTCATATCGGTCTGCTTCGCAGTGCGGTTTGGGCTGTAGCAACGGGCGCGATCATGGTTATCCTCTTCAAATCAATCTTCTAGAACGACCCATCCAAGGAGCCCAAACGTGGCGGAGCAGTACGATCTTGTGATTATCGGCACGGGGCCGGGTGGATATGTCTGTGCCATACGGGCGGCTCAGCTGGGCATGAAGGTCGCGGTTGTCGAGAAGCGGGAGGCGCATGGCGGCACGTGCCTGAATGTTGGCTGTATACCGTCGAAGGCGTTGTTGCACGCTTCTGAGCTCTACGAAGAGGCGAACCACAAGTTCGCCGATATGGGTATCAATGTTTCGCCTTCGCTGGACCTCGGCAAAATGCACGGTTTCAAGGGGGAAGGGATCAAGGGCAATGTGGATGGCGTCGCGTTCCTCCTGAAGAAAAATAAGGTTGACGTGCATCATGGCGTTGGCCGGATCGATGGGGCGGGTCAGGTGACGGTCACCGGTGGAGAGCCGGACGAGGTAAAGCTCGCCGCGAAAAATATCGTGATTGCAACAGGTTCTGATGTAGCCCAGTTGCCCGGCATCGAGATCGACGAAAAGACGATCGTGTCGTCGACGGGGGGGCTGGATCTCGCACAGGTGCCTGAGAAGATGATCGTCATCGGTGCTGGGGTTATCGGTCTCGAACTCGGCTCGGTCTGGCGGCGGCTCGGCTCGCAAGTTTTGGTGGTCGAATACCTCGACGGTATTCTGCCGGGCATGGATGGCGAACTCGCGAAGCAGTTCCAACGTATCCTGACAAAGCAGGGGATGGCCTTTCAACTCGGTGCGAAGGTCACCGCCGTGTCGAGTAAAGCCGGTGGTGGCCACACAGTCACGGTAGAGCCTTCGGCTGGCGGTGAGGCCGAAACGGTCGACGCCGACGTCGTGCTGGTTGCGATTGGACGGGTGCCCTACACGGCAGGTCTGGGGCTTGAAGGTGCCGGTGTTGAATTGGAAGCGCGCGGCATGATCAAGGTCGATGAGCATTTTCAGACGTCGGTGCCCGGCATCTATGCTATCGGCGATGTTATCCGCGGGCCGATGCTGGCGCATAAAGCGGAAGATGAGGGCGTTGCGGTGGCTGAAATTATTGCCGGCCAGGCGGGGCATGTGAACTATGGAGTTATTCCCGGCGTCATTTACACGGCGCCGGAAGTTGCGTCTGTCGGGCAGACGGAAGAAGAACTCAAGGACGCCGGCGTCGCCTACAAGGTCGGCAAGTTTCCGTTCCTGGCAAACGGCCGCGCCAAGGTGAACAAGACCGCGGATGGATTTGTGAAGGTCCTAGCGGATGCGCAGACAGATCGCATTCTCGGTGTTCATGCAATTGGCCCACATACCGGCGAATTGATTGCTGAG
>CAZWCL010000292.1:0-5137 GCA_964632265.1 uncultured Hyphomicrobiaceae bacterium
CCGGTGCCGTTCGGGTCCGGATCAGCAGTTTAAGCTCATCACGACTGCAACCCTATGCATCACTTCTGCAAATCTGCCATCTTTGAGTGCATCCAACCGCAGGGATAGTGGGACCGGTTATGCCCGATGATCGCCGGCAGCCGATGGCGCCCAAGGACGGCCTGTTCGTGTCGTTCGTTACGGTAGAGGAGCTGTTTGCCGGCACCTATACGTTCAATCTGCCGTGGTTTCAGCGCGCCTATGCGTGGAGCGAGGACATGGCTTCGCGTCTGCTAGACGATATCTGTGCGGCCTATCTCGCCGATTCGCAGCGCTATTTTATCGGGCACGTGCTACTCGCCAGGCGCGCCGGTGATCAGGGCCACGTGCTCGTCGATGGCCAGCAGCGAGCGGTTACCATGATGATACTGTTCGCGTTATTGCGGCATCGTATGAAAACGCCGGCGTGGCAGACCCGACTTGGCCGTTTGATCGAGGACGAGGATCAATCGGCCGATGCGCGCTACCGGCTGTCGCCGCAACCTGCAATCGAAAGCTTCTTTGCACGCTACGTCCAGGCGCGCGATGCGCTGGAGCAGTCCGTAGATGATTTCGACCTCTCGGAGGTTGAAGGCAATGTCTTCCGCAATCGCGAGCGCATGGCCGAGCGGCTCGATGTGTTCATTAGTGGTGGCGGTGACCTGGATGGTCTGGCGGACTTCGTGTTGACGCGAAGTTTGCTCGTCCTCGAAATCATCGATGACGAGGTCGACAATGAAGCGTGGCGCATGCTGCAAACGGAGGAGAATACCGGCCTGCCGTTCCACACCAGTGCGCGTACCAAAGTGACGCTGCTTGATGCCATGCCGCCACCGCATCGCGATGCTGCGGGGGAGGCATGGGACAGGTGTCAGGCGATGCTCGGTGATCCTGGTATGCAGCAGCTTGTGGAGCGGATCAGGGATCTTGCGTTCAGACGGCGCTCGTCGCAGCCGGTCGAGAAGGATCTGCTGACGCAGTTCGAACTTAACCGGAATGGCCTCGGCTTCGTCGAGAAGCGGTTACTGCCGTCGGCCGAGCGGATGGTGGCGCTGCGCGATGGAGAGATCGGCGATGCCTCCGACCGCGCTCATATTGCGCGGCATCTCAGCCAACTGCAATGGGCGCATCACCGGGAATGGGTCACGCCTGCGCTCCGTTGGCTCGAGGTGCATGGGGACCGCCACGCTGATACCCGCGAGTTTTTCGCATTGCTGGCGCGCAAGATTTGGATTTTGCGGATTGGCGGCGCTGACAATATCGAGGTGACGCGGCGATGTATAGCGCTCAGCAACGAGGTGCAGGACGGCCTCGCGGTCGCTGAGATGAGCGAACTTGTGGCACGGCGTGAAGTGGTCAGTAAGGCGCGTGCGACGCTGGTAAGCCGGACGTTCTACAAGAAGCGAACGCCGCCGCTCATTCTGCGCTATCTCTCTGACCTTATGGGAAAGGACTGCGGCGAGATCGATGGACACCGCCTGACGATCGAGCATGTCTTGCCGCGGCATCCGCCGAAAGAGTCGGAATGGTCAAAGCTGTTTGGCAATCAGGAAAATGTACGCCGGTATGCGCATCGGCTGGGAAATCTAGCTTTGCTGTCTTATGGCGATAATCAGGTGGCGGGAAATCGTTCGTTTGAAGAAAAGCGTGCGGTGCTCGCGGGCGCTGGGTACGCGCTCTCTACTGACGCGGCGGACGCTACGGGATGGACACCGGCGCATATTGTGGCGCGCAGTGATGCGTTGGCACGGGTGATCTTTGCGCATTGGCAGATTGATTTTTGAGAGCTGGCCGTGCCGATAAATTATTGGCTTTCATCAGCTCTCCTCACCTTGTGGCGGCGGTGAAACGCTTTATTTCAAAGATCTGAACGTCGTTTCTGGCGGATCAAAGCGGCCGCCGTCTCGTATTCCGCTGGCATCGATTATACCTTAATCAATTCCTGCGATAATACGTGTTGCATATCAATACGATAGTGAGGGTGCTTTTTTTTTCGTCGCGAGATATATTATCGATAAGCCGACCGGTATTGCTGTTCGTGGTTGCGGAACAACGCCGAGGGCGGAGTTGCGGTGCGGTTGGTTGTGTTGGAGGCGTAAATGCAAGGCAAATGGCGTTTTCTGTGGCTCTTGCTTGTTCCGGTGACGGGAGTTGGTGCGGTTGCAGCCGGGTACGTTGTGTTGCCCTGGCCGCAAGATAAGGCGCCGACGCCGGCAGTGGAGAAGACGTTGCTACCGCAAGCGGCCAACGCCGCGTCGTCATCTGCTACGAACAATCCTGAACCGGTCGATCCCGATCGTCCAAAGGTGGCGGGTAAAGCGGTACCTCGAGCGCCATCTCCGGTCATGCCCGGCACCGCGGCCGAATATGCGGCCTTGCCCAAGCCGTCAGAGGAGATCACCTCCAGCAGCGGCGCGCGCATTGGGGCCGCCCAGAATGATGAGGACGTGAAGCCCTCCGCCGGTATCGACGTTGCACGGATCAGTGGCGAGGGCGCGTCAGTCATCGCCGGGCATGCCAAGCCGGAGGCGAATGTAACCGTTCTGGCTGACGGGATACCGGTCGGGACGACGACAGCGGATGACAGGGGCGATTGGGTGCTGGTGACGCCGCACCACTTCGGCAATCTCGACCCCTCACTGACGGTCAAAGAAAGTGCGGTTGCCGCAGCGCCGTCGAAGGCTAGGGGGCGACAGCAAATTGCGCGTCTCACGACGGCGCGTTCGGACATCGACAAAGGGGGCGCAGCGGATGCGGCAGCCATAGCGGGCGAGCCGGATCCCGGCCCGGGCTGGGGGCGAGAGGACGAAAGCGAGAGATCACGGTCCCGCCGTTCAATTGCCGGAAAGCCGCGGACGGCGGCAGAAGTCACCGAAGTCATGATGCACCGGTTGGAGCGCCTGACGCGGGCTGCGGAGGGTAGGTCCAAGGCCGTGGAGCGTGGCGTCGCAGAAACCAAGCGTGCACGAAGTGGTAAGGCGCCGCCTGCGAGACGCGATGATGGGCACGTGAAAACGCCGCTGGATTCGCCACGTGCTCCCGCTGCTTACGACCAACCGGCCACGTCTGCGCCGGCAACGAACCGACCCATTGTGTCGGCGACGGAAAAAGGGGCGCCAGCAGTGCAAGTGTCGGGGCCGACGCAGGAATTGAAGGTGACCGGCCAGAGACCTGCGCCGAGGACGCTCGGGACGCTCACGCCCAGGACTGATGTGGTCGTCGATGCTCTCTCAGGACCGGAGGTCAACACAGACGCGAGGGGCCTCGGTTCTGGACGGGTGGTGGCCGACGGCAAAGCGATAGCGAAGGCTAGCGGGAGGTCGGCTGCGCGCCCTGGCGAGCCGGGCGCGAGCTTGCTCAAAGTGCCTCAGCCGGCGGATGTTAGTCCTGGCCGCGAACCCAAACCTGAACGCGCGCGGACGCAGGTGGCGATAATGTCGCCTGATGCTGCCGCTGCGCCGGCACCCCGGGGAGACGGCTCGGGCGGAACAGCTATGACCACGCCAGGTAGTGCCCCACTGCCCGTTCCCGTTCAGTTTGTTTACCGCCGGGACGTCTTTACGGCGACGGGTGAGCGTGCGGCTCGGCTTTTGCTCAAATATTTTCTGGCCAAAGGCTTCAAGACGGTAACGCTGAGCGGGCACGCTGACGAGCGGGGAACGCGTCGAGCGAACTTCGACCTGTCACTCGCCCGCCTCAAGCGTCTTGAGCGCTACCTCCGCGAGGGCGGTTTCAGCGGGCAGCTGGTGCTGCAACCTAAAGGCGAACTCGAAAAATATACAGGCGTTGACCGCAGCAGGTTTGCAATCGAGGAACTCTATCAGCTCGATCGACGCGTCGAGTTGGTTGCAGCCCGCTGATCGGCTGGAATCTGTCTGGTCTAGGTTATCGGCTTCGTCTCGATACATGAGACCGTTGCCGTACCTGCGGCCACGCGTCAGGTCGCAATCACGTGAGATTCGGATCAAAACGTTTGACCACGGTCGAGGTCACGGCTTAACCAGCAGGCACGTCGTTGGATAGGGGAGGGAAGTGGTGATCATCTTCACTGCTTCCGCAGCACAGACCGTGGACGTGCCGGCCGCAATCGACCGGTAACCCGTCGCCGTTGAACGGTGCCGCTTTTCGCTCAGTAGTCGCGATTCAAGTCCGGGCGATACGGTGTTGCATTGGCAGTTTGGCTCGATAACGCCAGCCGCTTCTCGGTCATGAATTGGAAGCGCCGATGAATTTTTATCTGCCGATCGCTGAGATGTCCGTCAACATCTTCATCTTTCTCGGCATGGGTGGCGCGGTTGGATTCCTGTCGGGAATGTTTGGTGTCGGCGGTGGCTTCCTGATGACGCCACTCCTCATATTCACAGGCATCCCGCCGGCCGTGGCGGTCGGCACCGAGGCGGCCCAGATCGTCGCGTCGTCGGTCTCTGGCGCCATCGCCCAGTGGCGGCGCAAAAACGTCGACTTTAAAATGGGGACGGTGCTGTTGGCCGGCGGCCTCATCGGGTCGGTTTTCGGTGTCCAATTGGTGCGAATTCTGCGTGAAGCAGGGCAATTCGATTTCGTTGTCGCGTTCAGCTACGTCACGTTTCTCGGCATCATCGGCTCTTTGATGATGATCGAAAGCATCAATTCCATTCGCAAGTCTCGTAGCGGCAAGCCGTCATCGGGCCGTCGGCCCGGTCAGCACAGCTGGATACATGGTTTGCCGCTCAAAATGCGGTTCCATCGCTCCAAGCTCTACATCTCAGCAATTCCCCCTCTGATCATCGGCGGCCTTGTCGGAGTACTGGCCGCGATAATGGGGGTTGGCGGTGGCTTCATAATGGTGCCGGCGATGATCTATCTGCTGCGCGTGCCGACGAACGTGGTGGTTGGGACGTCGCTGTTTCAAATCATGTTCGTGACGGCGGCGACGACCGTGCTGCATGCCTATCAGAACCAGACCGTCGACATCGTTCTTGCATTGTTGCTGATGATCGGCGGGGTGGTGGGCGCGCAATTCGGAGCCGTTGCCGGCGAGAAACTCAAAGGGGAACAGTTGCGCTTCCTGCTCGCAGGGCTCGTCATCGCGGTTTGTATCAAGATGGCGTGGGGACTTATCGCGATGCCGGCCGAGCTC
>CAZWCL010000293.1:0-5124 GCA_964632265.1 uncultured Hyphomicrobiaceae bacterium
GACTTGATCGCCTCGGCCAAGGTCGGGTCCATGCCGACGCCGGCGTGACCGACGTAGTTGTCGTGCCGGTTGTCGAAATAGTCCTGGCAGCGGAATGACGAGACGACGGGCAGGTCGAAACGCTTGGCGAAGTCCTGAACGCGTTCGCGCACATCACCGGACCAGCCCGGCCCGCCGACGATCATCAACGGACGTTCCGCCTTGCTCAGCAGGTCCTGTATCGCATCTATGCTTGCCGCTGCCGGCCCAGCGCCGGCAACGTTCGCCACCGGTGCGTCTTCGACATCGGCTTCAGCCGCGAGCATGTCTTCGGGCAGGCCGAGGACGACGGGGCCCGGGCGGCCCGACTTTGCCATGTGGAATGCGCGGCTTACATATTCCGGGATGCGGTCGGTGTCGCGGATCACGCCGACCCATTTGACGAACGTACCGAGCAGGCTCTTGGTCTCGACCTCCTGGAATGCCTCCCGGTCCTCGGTATCGGACGCGGGAAGACCGAGGAACAGCACCATCGGCGAGGAATCCTGATCAGCGATGTGCAGTCCCGCCATCGCGTTGGCGAGGCCGGGGCCACGGGTCACGAAGCAGACGCCGGTTTCACCGGTCACCTTCGCCCACGCGTCCGCCATCATTGCCGCGCCGCCTTCTTGGCGACAAATGATCGTCTCGATCGTACCCGAATCATGGAGCCCATCCAGGGCTGCCAGAAAGCTTTCGCCGGGTACCGTGAACGCGGCCCTGACGCCTTGTTGGATAAGTTGATCCGCCAGTATTTTACCGCCGTGTCTCATGCTTGATGTGTCCAGACTGTTGAGTTGCGCGAAAGCTGATTGGTATCGGTCGCGGCAATCTATCAGACTGCATGGGGCGAGGCGAAGCGCCGGAAAGCACAGGCTGGACAGATATCAGGTAGCTGCCGGCTTTGTTGGCCTGGTTTCAGTTCGATAAGACCCGATACGGTTTGACAGATCCTGACATGACCTCATATCGCCGCCGCAATTAGCCCGCGAGCCGCAATGGTGAAAGGCATTTAACCTGCGCCACATCGCGCAAGTGCTTGCCAACCTAACGGGTTACGCCTATTTCACCCGCTCATCTTACCTGCGTGGTTGGCAGTGACTGAGAGGAGCACCTTGATGACCGACGTCACGATCACCTTTCCCGACGGCGCGCAGCGCCAATATCCGGCCGGCGTCACAGGCGTCCAGATTGCCGAGAGCCTATCGAAATCACTCGCCAAGCGAGCCGTCGCGATGGTCGTCGATGATGAACTCGCCGACCTTGCCGATCCGCTGGAAAGCGATGCTTCGGTCAAGCTCATCACGCGCACTGATGATGAAGCGCTCGAGCTCATCCGCCACGACTGCGCGCACGTCCTCGCTGAGGCCGTCCAGGAGCTCTTTCCCGGTACGCAAGTGACGATCGGTCCCGTCATCGACAACGGCTTTTATTACGATTTCGCGCGTGACGAGCCGTTTCATCTCGATGACCTAGAGGCGATCGAAGCGAAGATGCGCCAGATCATTGGCCGCGACGCACCGTTCACAAAAGAAGTGTGGTCGCGCGAGGAAGCGATCGAGCACTTCAGACAAGCCGGGGAGGCTTACAAGGTCGAACTGGTCGAGGCTATCCCTGCGGGCGAGGATCTCAAGGTCTACCGACAGGGCGATTGGCTCGATCTGTGCCGCGGGCCTCACATGACGGCCACCGGTCAGATCGGCAACGCCTTCAAGCTCATGAAGCTTGCCGGTGCCTATTGGCGTGGCGATAGCAACAACGAGATGCTGCAGCGCATCTACGGGACGGCCTGGGCCAGCGATAAGGATCTCAAGGCCTACCTCCACCAGCTTGAGGAGGCGGAAAAGCGCGATCACCGCAAACTCGGGCGCGAGATGGATCTCTTTCACTTCCAGGAGGAGGGCCCCGGAGTTGTTTTCTGGCATCCCAAGGGCTGGGACCTGTTCCAGGTGCTGACTAATTACATGCGCCGGCGTCAGAACGATGCTGGCTACCGCGAGGTCAACGCACCACAGGTTCTCGACAAGGCGCTCTGGGAGGCGTCGGGCCACTGGGACTGGTACCGCGAGAACATGTTTACGACGGAGACCGAAGACGAACGCCAGTTCGCCATCAAGCCGATGAACTGCCCGGGTCATGTCCAAATCTTCAAGCACGGCCTACGATCCTACCGCGAGTTGCCCTACCGCGTCTCCGAATTCGGTTGTGTGCATCGCTACGAGCCATCCGGCGCCCTTCACGGGCTGATGCGTGTCAGAGGCTTTACACAGGACGATGCACACGTCTTCTGCACCGAAGAGCAACTCGAAGACGAGTGCATGGCGATAGACGAACTTATTCGCTCGGTCTACCGCGACTTCGGCTTCGACGAGATCGTCGTCAAGCTTTCGACGCGGCCCGAAAAGCGTGTGGGCACAGATAGCCAGTGGGACCGCGCCGAGGACGTCATGATGAAGGTCCTGAAGCGCATCGAGGCGGAATCGGGCGGCATGGTCAAAACTGGTATCAACCCTGGCGAGGGCGCATTCTACGGGCCGAAGTTTGAATATGTCCTCAAGGACGCGATCGGGCGTGAATGGCAGTGCGGCACCAACCAGGTCGACTTCAATCTGCCGGAGCGGTTCGATGCGTTCTATATCGACGCCGACAGCGAGAAGCAGCGGCCCGTCATGCTGCACCGCGCTATCCTCGGGTCGATGGAGCGCTTCATCGGCATCCTGATCGAAAGCTATGGCGGCCACTTCCCGCTGTGGCTTGCCCCCCAGCAAGCGGTCGTCGCGACGATCGTATCCGAAGCTGACGACTACGCAGCCGGGATCCGGCGCGATCTTGCCGCCGCCGGCATGCGCGTCGAAACGGACTTCCGTAATGAGAAGATCAACTACAAGGTGCGCGAGCACTCCCTTGCCAAGGTCCCCGTCATCCTCGTCGCCGGCCGCCGCGAAGCCGAAGAAGGCACCATTTCGGTCCGCCGCCTCGGCTCCAAAGAACAACAGGTCATGCCGCTCGAAGAAGCCAAGGCCATGCTGCTCGCAGAAGCCACACCGCCGGACCTGCGCGGGAGTTGATCACTGCTCCGGTAGAGGCCGACGATGGCTCCTGGATCTTGACGCCGGCCCCTCAGATCCCATCTGACTGAGCTGGCAACGGTTGCCGATCGAAGAGCAGCCGCTACGTTCTGACCGATGATCGAGTTGCTGACACATGCAGACGATGAAATTCCCGGAACTAACCTACGCCTGCCCGGATGATCCGCGCTGGAAACAGATGGCGATCCGAACCGTGGAACGGCTTTCAGGACGCAATTATTTCGTGCCCTACTACGAAGTTTGGCAGCGCGACGTGATCCCGGCCGGCGGGCCCATTATCGGTCCGGCGCTGGCGCTGGTCGACATATGCGTCGATGTCGTCTCGGGAACGTGGCCGCCAGCGCTCGACCAGGACGCGCCACTCATTGTGGTCGCCAACCACCCCTATGGCATCCTCGATGGCCTCGGCACACTGTCGCTGGTCGAGCAACTCGGCCGCCCTTACAAAGTCCTGATACACAAAGACCTTATGAAGGTTCCGGAGATCCAGCCGTTTTCGTTACCTATCGACTTCGAGCCGACGCGGGCGGCGCAGGCCACCAACCTCGCCACCCGTAAGGAAGCGCTACGATTGCTCGCCGAAGGCACAACCATAGTCGTTTTCCCTGGCGGTGGCGTTTCAACGGCGCCGATCAATGCGGCGGCCGCCGTGGATCTGCCGTGGAAGCCGTTCACGGCGCGCATGATCCAATCGTCGGGTGCGCAGGTCCTGCCGCTTTACTACGAGGGACAATGCTCGCGACTGTTTCAGTGGGTCAGCCGGTTCTCGCCGACGCTGCGTACGTCACTTCTCATTCGCGAGTTTCGCAGCCAAGTCGGCAAGTCGCTGAAAGTCCACGTCGGCGACGTCATCCCCTATACCGACATGGCCCAAGTCAAGGACCGCAAGGCGATGATCGAAATGCTTTGCGCAAAAGTACACGCCCTCGGCGGCATCGACATGTCCGATCTCCGCGCCAACCAAACAGCCCTGCCGGAGTGGCTGAGGGGGTAGATCGGAGGTGGTAGCCACGCAACTCGTGTTCGCCCCGGATGCACTCACCCCCTTCACAAGCCGACGTAGTTAACGGTAGGTTGACGTTGTGTGGTGCGCTGCGTTGGGGGATGAAGTGGAATTTATAGGGGAATTCTACGAGAAGATTGGCCGCTTTCTCGTGGAGAACGGTATTGCATTGATCGTTTCTGGTATTGCAATTGCCGTTATCTATCCAATTGTGCGCCTGCTGCTAAGAAGGTCTCGAGTATTTTGGAATTTTTTCCAAACCAGAAGGCGGGCTCTTCGTGCAGTTTCGAGAAGCGATGAAGGGAATGGCCTTATTGAGGGGCACGGTCCTTGGTTGCTCAGGCCATTTGTCCCTCCACGCAACTACGACACGGACATTGACGCCTCTAGAATCCTTAGTTTTGCAAACTATAAAGGGGGTGTAGGCAAAACGACCGTTGCTGCGAATGTCGCGGCCTGCCTTGCGGAAAAATTCGGTTTCAGAGTGCTTGTCATTGATCTGGATTTTCAGGGGTCCTTATCGGCTATGGCGTTTGCTGGTGAAAGCTGGCAACCGGAGGCGGGTGAGGATTCGACAGCATCGGCTCTGATAAGTGGTGATATAACAGGCAACCAACTGCTCAAAGTCGCTGCAGGCGTTCCCGAATGCTCAAACCTCAAAATTATCAAGGCTCATTATGATCTTGCACAGGCCGATACCCGGCTTTTAGTTGAGTGGTTATTGTCGCCTAAGCCAAAGCGAGCCAATAGTTTCAGAGAGTTTATAGGCGACTTATACTACGGAAAAGTCTATGAGCCAGAAGATATGCGGTTCAATTTGGCTCGCGCACTCCATGCTCAGTCAGTGCGCCGTGCTTACGACATCATCATTATCGACTGTCCTCCACGAGTAACCTCTGGCACTATTCAAGCACTTTGCGCAAGTTCTCACGTAATCGTGCCCGCGATCATGGATCAGACGTCATCAGAGGCTGTCGTACGCTTTTTTGCTCAGCTAGATGTCCTGAAGGAGCA
>CAZWCL010000294.1:0-5102 GCA_964632265.1 uncultured Hyphomicrobiaceae bacterium
ACTGCGCGATCAATGATGCCGGCTTTGGCGAGTTGACGGACGACCATCACCGATGCGACGCGGGCACGCGACAGCGCGCGGTATGCTGCGCGCTCGGCCACACTGCGCACTAGCAGTTGATCGGACGGCGTCAATTCCACCCACGCGCGGGCGCCAATCAGCAAATGATTCGCCATGCCGGAGCGGTGGAGGCCGTCGCCGTACCAAATCCGCCGCTCAGCCTCGGGCAGGCTCATCTGGGTCTCAAGAACGCCTGCCGGCGCCTCAAACAGCATTGGCCCCGCAGCGGTGCCGCGGCTCGCGAAAGGTGATTGAATTTCCTCGACGACACGACGGCCAAGACCGCTCGTGGTCACCTCGGCCGCGGCGAACGATCGTAAATCTTGGATCTCACCGCTCGCCCAGAAGCCCGGGCTCTCACCCGAATGCCCCGCAATCAACGCGACGACGCCATAAGGGGCGACAGCCTCATTGGCCAGAAGATCCCCGCCCGCGGCGGACTGCCAAGCCAGCAAATCTCCTGCCGCGAGCGCGCGTGGTCCCGGCAGTCCGGAAAAGAGTGCAAGATGCTCATCGCCCAGGCGTTCGGGCAACAAGCCGTAGCTCGCCTCTGACGCCCCAGCCGGCGCCGCGGCGGCCGCCGCCGCTTCCGGCTCAAATACAATTCGCCCGCCCGAGGCCTCAAAGATTTCTACCGCGAGTTCGCGCACCTCATCTTGTGCTGCAGGTGTCGCGGCATATTCGAGCCGCCATTCGTAACGCGCCGGCACAATGAATGGCGCTGCGATATCGGACGGCGGGCCATCTGCCAGGGATGTGCCGGCAAAAGCGGCGGCCGAGCCTGCCGCACCGACCGTCGTCGCGGCTGTCACCGTCGAGGTCTTCAAAAAGGTGCGGCGGTCCATTCGGCCTCCGAATCTAACGAGACGCAGCAGCGTCGCTGTGAATTGGCTAGCAACTATCGATTACCGTTTTATGACATAGACTTCGTGGCTTTGGTAGGGCGCGAACGCGAAGCCGATGATCGTTAAACAGCAAGCGATGGCGCGGGGACGGTGCCTCCGATAAACTAGCCGCGTGCAACCAGTAACGAAGCGATCATGGCGAGGCGACCGTGAAGGTTCATACCGATAGAGTTGCGCTGCGCCTTGCGGCGACGATTATCGCGCTCGGGTGGGCAGGCGCCGGGGCGTTTTCGATTTCGATGCGCGATGTGGCGCCATCTGCCGATCTCGCAGGGCGCGCGTTGTGGATGGGCATTACGTTTCTGATCGCCGCCGGCGTTGCTCTTCCCGTATCATGGCTCGTCAAGGATCTCTCGAACATCTGGTGCGTGCCGGCAAAAAAAACGCCGCTCCAGCGGCTCGACGGCGCCAACAAAAACAATCGGAGGAAGCGTGATGGGTGAACTCTTGAAGGGACATCTGGCAGCCGTCACCGGTGCGGGATCCGGAATCGGCCAAGCTATCGCACAGGGGTTCGCGGAAGAAGGTGCCAAGGTCATCATCCTCGATGTCAATTCCGAAAATGCGGCGGCGACAGCTGAGGCGATCAAGTCCAATGGTGGCGCCGCGGCGTCGGTCGCCGTCGATGTGACCGACCGGGCCGCGTGCAAGCACACAGCTCAACAGGTTACCAACGAACACGGCCAACTCTCGATCCTCGTCAATAACGCGGGCATCAACCGGCGCACACCACTGACCGGCGAGACCGCCCAAGTGGAACGCGATTGGGACGACATCATCGACGTCAACATCAAGGGGATGTTCAACATTACACATGCGTTCGTCGAGCCTTTGCGCGCCACGAAGGGGCGCATCATCAATATTGGCTCGATTCAGTCGTTCGTGCATGTGCGGTGGCCGAACTCGGCCGCCTACACGACCTCGAAGCATGGCGTGATGGGCCTGACGAAATCGTTCGCCGCCGAACTCGGTCCTGATGGTGTCCGGGTCAATGCCATCGGCCCCGGCCTCGTTGAAACGCCTCTCAACGAAGAAACCCGTCGCAACAACCCCGACATGGTTGCCATGGTGATGGGGCACACTCCGCTTGGGCGTGCCGCCAAACCTGCCGATATCGTCGGGCCGGCCGTGTTTCTCGCTTCGGACATGTCAGCCTACGTCACCGGTGGAATTATCATGGTCGACGGCGGGTTCCGGAGTGTTTGAGGTTGGCGGACCCTACAGCCTCCCTGCACATAGATTTTTTTGCGCAATATCAATGGCTTGCGCCTGTCGGAAAATTTAAGCCCGGCTAGCAAACCGAATTGCGCCAGAAAGGCTCTGCGTTCATGTATGAGCCGTTGATCCTGACGACGATCGCTGCCACGTTTGTCCTTGCCGGACTAGTCAAGGGCGTCATCGGTCTTGGCCTTCCAACCGTTTGCCTTGGACTTCTGACAGCTTTGCTCGACTTGCCGACTGCGATGGCCTTGTTGCTTGTGCCCTCCTTGGTCACAAACATATTGCAGGCGATAAACGGCGACAGAGGCGCCGAAATTCTGCGGCGCCTCTGGGCGTTCCTGGCTTGGGCGACGCTGACAGTCTGGGTTGGCGCCATGGCTCTCACGCGGGTCGACCTCTCGTTGCTTTCCGGGCTCCTTGGCGCGTTGCTGGTCTTTTACGCGTTGATCAGTCTGGCAGGCGTAAGGCTAACCATTCAGCCGCGCCACGAAGCGTGGGCCGGCCCCTTGATTGGGGCCTCAAACGGCATCCTGACCGGCATGACGGGATCGTTCGTCGTTCCCGGGGTCATGTTCCTGCAGGCCATCGGCCTGCCGCGTGACGCGCTTGTTCAGGCGATGGGTATGCTGTTCACGTTGTCGACAATTGCCTTGGCCTTCGCGCTCAACGGCAACAACTTGCTGACATCGCAGCTTGGCCTCGTGTCAGTTGTGTCGCTTATTCCGGCGCTGGTGGGAATGGCCATCGGCCAGATGATCCGACGACGCTTGTCCGAGGCATATTTTCGTCGGATTTTCTTCGCCGCCCTTCTGGTTCTGGGAGCCTACATCATCACCAGCGCCATCCTCACTACCCGAGGCTAGCGTCGGAGCGCGGCTCGGAATTTACCTCAGAAAACCTTATCCCCGCTTGCGAAAATTCCCACACAATCAATTCTGCCACCTCCGCACGGGATCACGCTTCCGGGGCGCCGGTTCGGGAGGGGGATGGTGCTGTTTCGGGGCGACGCGACGCGGCTGAGTTCCGGACTGGCGGGCCTATACCCATGCTGGCTAAACGCTCACGGGCGACAGGTCCGGTCAGAGCAGCTGGCGTGGGGTGTGATACCGCATAACAGGTTGGGCCCGGATGGCATGTTCGAGGCAGGTGCGAACGAGAACAGCATGCGCGGGGCGTGGATGACGCCAAAAAAAATTCAACAAGGGCAGACTTCACGCCCCGTGTTCCCGTTATCTTCAACCTCCGCCGGTCCAACCGGGCGGAGCCATAGAGCGTGTCAGTGCCGCTCGACGTGCGGCCGCGTTTGCGACGCGCTCATTGCGTAAAGGAGCCCCAGTGCGAGTGCGATCGCCATCGCACCGTGCTGTAGTTCCGCAGAGACCATCGTCAGCAGGAAACCGGTCGCCAACGGTCCACACGCTGCACCGAAGTCGCGCCAGGCCTGCATCCGCGCGAGGGGGCCGATGGCATCGTCTGTCGCGGCGATCGATTGTGCGATTACCGCCGGGCCCAACGAGGCCAATGCGCCCCGGAACAGGAGCATTACCAGAGCCCCCAATACGGTAAGGCCTAGCGCCACGCCAACAAAGCCCAGCGTTGTGAGAACCGCGGCTGCAAAGAAAACTTTTCGGGCGCCCACGCGATCGGCGATCCATCCGAACAGCGGCGCCGCTATAGCCTCACCAAAGTGGCGCATAGCCAGGAGGGCACTGCCCCCCATGACAGCTTCCGGGAGAGAAGCGTCACGTGCGAAAATCAACGTTATCGAGACCGCGAAAACGCCGTCGACGCCATAGCCTTGCAAAAAGAAGATGACGTCGATCGGTTTGGGCCTGGTCAGCGCACTTGATCTGCCCGGCGCCACGCCGGTTGTCGCCGTCTTCGGCAGGGTAAGGGCGATCAGGATGGCCAGTGCGGTCGGAGCGGCGAGAACGATGAACGCCATGTTAGGGCCGACTTGGCCAACCAGCCAGGCACCGCCAAATAAAGCAAAGATCGGTCCGGCCCGCTGGATGGCCTGACTGACACCGACCCGGGTGCCGGCGCGCGCGCGGTACTCGACAGCATAGGTCAGGGTCGCGAGAACGAGAGCTGCGTATGTCAGTCCCCACAGGATGCGCGCGGCCAGCATGGCGGCGGGGCCTTGCACGATACCGTAAAGCGCGGTGGAGAGCGTTGCGACGAGAGCCGCTGCGATACACATGCGCCGCACGCCCACTTTGTGTGTCAGTCGCGCGATCGCACCGTAAGCGAAGACACGCACAAAGCGGTTGGCCGAAAGCATGACGCCAACCCATGGAAGCGTCAGTCCGAATTCTTGGGCGTAGGCCGGCAGTACGGCGTAGAGCAGGGCGTCGCCCAGCAGAGCCAGCGACATGATGGATGACGAACCGATGATGGCCCGCCAGCCGCGGTTCACGGCCTCGGGCGCTGTCGTCGAGGACATTGCAGGGAGTTCCTTCCTGACGTAGATCGGCCTGAAAGCAATACCCGGCCTGAATGCAGCGCGAACGGTTGCTCTTCGAGCAATATATCCGCAGGCGAGGAGACACACATCCGTGATGACCGCGCGATACATCAAATAGACGATTCCGCTCGCCGCTCCGCTTCAACAGCCTTCCAGTCGCCGCGGGTCCACGTCAAACTCGAACACTATTGTTGCCATTCGCCCGGAGCGCCGCACATCATGTCCAATGCCGACCGCCAGATTCATTTCGTTGCATTTCTGCAGGCTCAGAACTGCACCACGATACCGGCCGCGTGGCGCCACCCGGAGGCGCGTACCGACAGCTATTCACCGGAGTACTACCAGCACATCGCGCGCGTGCTCGAAGAGGGGAAATTCGATGTCGGCTTCTTCGACGATCGCCTCGCCATGCCGGACATGTACCATGGCGACCATGCCCACACGGTCGA
>CAZWCL010000295.1:0-5100 GCA_964632265.1 uncultured Hyphomicrobiaceae bacterium
CAAACGCCTCGTCGAACGTTGCCATCTCGTCTCCCCGTCCGCGATCGCTCATGACGTCACCATGCCGGCGAGCCTTGCTATTGCCAAATGCGCGGTCGGCACCGGATGGGGCGGCGCCGGCCGCAGTTCGAAGTCCAATAAAGCCGCCGCCACCGTATACCGCGAAACCAGCGGCTCATCCGCCAAAACGTATCCAAACGCCGGAACACGCCGTTGCTTGGCCGATCCCTTGCAACGCACTAGCGCACTTGCAATTTCCGCTCCGATCAGCAGCCCGGAAAAATAGCTCCGCACAGCATCCGGCGGCAGCCCGCCAACCAGGACACGTGTCCGCGCCGAAAACACGATCCGCAGGAAGTCCCCCGGTGCGCTCCCATCGTCCTGAGCAGCCCGTGCCGAACCAACACCCAGCTCGAACGCAGCCCGGTCGTATTTATCACCATCAGCAAGCCGGCCAAGAATGGTACCATCAAGCAGCGCGGCGTAGATCTCGCCTGTCATGTAAGTATCGAATCCGGCGATCTCGTTATTGGAGACCGTCACCCATTTCGAGTGCGTTCCCGGCAGCACAACCACCCCTGCATCCACCTTTTCGCGCATCAGCGCCCCAAGAACCTGGGTTTCTTCCCCGCGCATCACATCCGGCAACTGGCCAAGCTCGTCATTCCCCGCAATCGCCAGCCCTGGCACAATCCGGATATCGACGGCCTCGCCAAGCGGCCCCGGATCGCCGATGTCAACGAGCTTCGACGACAGATCCTCCGCCCGGACCATTGCACCGACGACCATCGCATCGACGTACGGCGCCTCCCGCCATCCCTGTTGACTGCCGATCATACCGGACATGATCACAGGTACCGCGGCGCCGGACCGAAAAAGCTTCAGCCAGGGTTCGATTTGCTCATGCAGGATATCGCCGAACGCCACGCCATCCGTCTTCAGGATACCGCGTTGCGCGCTGACAACGTCGAGCACCGCGCCATCTCTTCCCACAAGCCAGCATCTCAGGCTCGTCGTTCCCCAGTCAATCGAGATTAACACCGGCTCGGGGGCATCGACTGGCGCTCGAACCCCTGTCATCAAAGTCGTATCATCTTGCCGGGGTTCATGATGTTCTGCGGATCGAGCGCCCGCTTGACCGTGCGCAGGAGCTCGATTTCCACATCTGACTTGTAATGCAGGTTTTCATCAAGCCGCAGCCGCCCGACGCCGTGCTCAGCACTGATCGAACCCTTGAGACTGATAACGATGTCGTGGACGATACGGTTGACCTTCTCCCGTTCACCAGCGAACGCCTGCCGGCTCCACCCCTCCGGCGCAACCGGGTTGTAGTGCAGATTGCCATCACCGACGTGGCCGAATGCAACGATATTGATGCCCGGATAGGCCGCTTCGAGCGCTTCCCCGGCTCGCGTCAGAAACTCCGGAATTTTCGAGACCGGCACTGACACGTCATGTTTGATGCTCGGTCCGGCGCGCTTCTGCGCCTCCGCCATATCCTCACGCATCTGCCAGAACTTCTGCCCTTGCGCCCCCGACGACGCGATCGCTGCATCTTCGATCAAACCCGCTTCCGCCGCAGCTCCTAGTGTATCGGTGAACGGCTCTGCAAGCGAGCCGGGCTCGCCCTGGCCCGACACCTCCATCAGCACGTACCAGGGATAGAGGCCCTGAACCGGGTCCTCCGTCCCATCGATATGCTCAAGTACAAGATCGACGATCGAGCGCTGCAAGAGTTCAAACCCCGAGACCTGATCGCCCATCCGCGACTTCATGTGGCCAAGCAGTTCGACCGCTTTTTCCGGGCTCGGTACCGCACACCAGGCCGTCTCCACGGCGCTTGGCAACGGAAATAGCCGCAGCACGGCCGCGGTCACGATCCCGAGCGTCCCCTCGCCGCCAATGAAAATATGCTTGAGATCGTACCCGGTGTTGTCCTTCCTGAGCCCGCGCAGACCATTCCAAACCTCGCCCGACGGCAGCACCACCTCAAGACCCAGCACCAGCGCCCGCGTATTGCCGTAGCGCAGCACCTGCGTTCCGCCTGCGTTGGTCGAGATGTTGCCGCCGATCTGACACGATCCCTGAGCACCGAGACTAAGCGGGAAAAGCCGGTCATGCTCGGCTGCGATCCGCTGGATATCCTGCAAAACGACCCCCGGCTCGACCGTCATCGTATCGTTCGCGATATCGATCTCACGGACTTGGTTCATCAGCGACGTCGAGATGATCACCTCGCTCATGTCGCCATGCGGCTGGCTGGCGCCGGTCAGTCCCGTATTGCCGCCCTGTGGTACGATCCCGGTACCCGTTTCCGCACAGATCTTGACGAGCGCCGCGACCTCTGCCGTGGTTTTCGGCCGCAGCACCAAAGGCACCGCGCCTTGGAAATCGTCGCGCCAGCCCGACGTGTAGCCCTCGAGATCACCCGGATTGTCGACATACCCGCCCTCACCGACCGCCGCCTTCAGACGCTCAATGACGGAGGCCTCCACCGGACGGGCGATACGGAGCGCGGATGACATCGGTTAACACCTCTTCTCGGGACACCTATCGAATTGGCCCGCGCGATTGTGCTATGCGCGGACCCTGAACTGAATTGGATATCGCAGGGGACGATTGAAGCCAATGGCCGAACGGGTCGATTTCGAGAGAGAGTTAGCTGAAACCAAGCGCCGGTCCGGCTTTCGATCACTCATCGGATACAAGACGGTGGAATGGCGCGAAGGCTATGGCGAAATACTGCTCCGCCTCGAACCCAAGCACATGAACATCCGTATGATCCCGCATGGCGGGCTATACGTCGTAATCATTGACTCGGCGATGGGCCATGCCGCCACTTGGTGCTCGGTGCCAGGCAACAAGCGCCAATGCGTGACCACCTCCCTGCAGACCAATTTCCTGGCGCCGGCAGCCGGCGGCTACGTCCGCGCCTGCGCCACGCTGATCGACGTCGAAGACCGCATCGCGACCTGCCGCGCCGAGATAATTGACGCCGAAGGCACCCGCTGCTGCATCGCACAAGGAAGCTTCATGTACCTCCCCGGCAGCGAAAAACGCGAAGGCGTCCCCGGCTGAGCGAAAACTACCACACCTGCAACATCCCTAACCCTCGCGCGCGTCACGGACTTGGCTGTACGAAACATCGTCCACGATCACATCTGCGGCGTGACAACCGCCCGAATATGCGCAAAATATACAGCATGGCTTCCACGACAACCGATCCCGAAATGACCGTCCCTCAAAGCGGCACTCTCTCAGTCTCTGTTTGGCGCGGCGGCGCGAGCGGACACTATGAGACCTTCGAGGTTCCAGCGCGCACCAACCAGACCGTGCTTGATGTCGCCACCTGGATTCAGCGCAACGCCGATCCGACGCTGTCGTACCGCTTCGCCTGCCGCGTGGGTATGTGCGGCTCGTGTGCGATGATGGTCAACGGCCGCCCGCGATGGACGTGCCGCACCCATGTCTCGAAAGTCACCGACGGCGGCCGCCTTGAACTGGGTCCTTTCGCGAATCTGCCCGTCGTCAAGGACCTGACCGCCGACATGACACGCTTCTTCGAGAAATGGCAGGCCGCCGACGGCACGTTTGTGCCGACGAAAACCCGCCACGATCCGATCGAACAGCTGTCGCCGGACGACCCGGCGCGCGTCTCCGCCAACGAAGCCATAGAATGCATCAATTGCGCGGTGTGCTTCGCCGCCTGCGATACCGTGCGCTGGAATGAAAATTACCTCGGCCCGGCCGCCCTCAACCGCGCCTGGACCCTCATCAACGACGTGCGCGACGGCGGCGACGCCGAACGCCTCGCCGCTGTCGCCGCCGACGGTGGTTGCCATGCCTGTCACTCGCACCAGAGTTGCGAACAACACTGCCCGAAAGGGCTCAATCCAACCGCATCGATCGCCGGCCTCAAACGCCGCTCCGTCCGGGCCTACCTAAGAGGGGAACTCTGAGATGTGGGAGTTACGGCTCTACGTTGCCCAGCGCCGCACCGCGATGCTCATGGTGCCGCTGATCCTTGGCCACCTCGCCGTGATCTTCTATGCAACCGGCAGCGAACTATCGGCCTCCGACATCCTCGCGCGCACCAGAGGCAGCATCGGCTGGGCCGCGTTCTACGGCGCCTTCGTTATCCTCGCCGCGGTCCACGGCGCGATCGGCGTCCGCACCGTTCTGCGCGAATGGTCGCCGCTCGAAGGCCGCATCCTCGATGTAATCATGGTGGCATTCGGCGCCGTTTTGATCGCGCTCGGCGCCCGCGCCGTCGTGGCGGTGGTCGCCTGATGAGCGAGCACACGACGACATCACCGAAATCCGCCGGTCAAACGGTTACGGCGCGCACGTCCTCGCCGCTGAAGGCGCCTGCCGATTATCGCCGCAATGCGCTTTGGCTCGCCGCCATGATCCACCGCCTGTCCGGTATCGGACTTGCGATCTTCCTGCCGTTGCACTTCCTCGCACTCGGCCTGGCAATCGAGGGAGAAGCCAACCTCGAAGGCTTCCTGCGCTGGACCGACAGTCCGCTTGTAAAGCTTGCCGAAGCCGGACTCATCGTCCTTCTCGCCGTCCACCTGCTCGGCGGCATCCGCGTCCTTCTGATCGAGAACCTCGAATGGCAGGACGGTCAAAAGACGATGGCTATTGCCGCCCTAGGCCTCGCTGCCGCCGTCGGCCTCCTATTCCTCTTCAACGTCTTCTAAAAGGTGCGCCGCTCCATGCCTTCCACCAGCACCAGATCTTCCCCCGCGGTCGAACGCACACGCACCGATATCCTGATATTGGGTTCTGGCGGCGCCGGCCTTCTCGCCGCCCTTCACGCCCATCAAACCGCGCCGGATCTCTCGATCACGGTGGCCTCCAAGGGCCTGCTCGGAAAATCAGGATGCACCCGCATGGTCCAGGGCGGCTACAATGTCGCGGTTCATCCCGCCGACAGTGTCGAACGCCACTTCATGGACACCATAGAAGGCGGTAAATGGATACCGCATCAACGTCTCGCCTGGACACTCGTTGCAACCGCAGTCGAGCGCATTCGCGAACTTGAAAACGAAATCGGTTGCTTCTTCGACCGCAACTCCGATGGCACGCTTCACG
>CAZWCL010000296.1:0-5035 GCA_964632265.1 uncultured Hyphomicrobiaceae bacterium
CTGACGCCGGCGGTCTTCTCGAAGAATTTCCGGATTGATACCGCATTCGTCGTATCGTCAGCTCCCTGATCGATCACCTTGAGCACGTCATCGCGGCCAAGCACCGACGCTGTGACCTGCACGCCGCCTGTGCCCCACCCATAGGGCATTGGCATTTCGCGGCTGGCAAACGGCACTTGATAGCCGGGGATCGCCACCGCTTTGAGCAGCGCCCGCCGGATCATCCGCTTTGTCTGCTCATCCAGGTAGGCGAAGTTATAGGCTGGCGTCGTCGTCATTCGGCTGTCTCTTCCACGCTGGTTGAATCTGCAGCCGCCTCTGTCGATCGGCCCGACTGCCAATCGTCGCGCATCTGCCTGACGAGCGTGAGTTCAGCCTGGAAGTCAACGTAGTGCGGCAGCTTCAAATGCTCGACGAAGCCGGTCGCCTGGACGTTGTCCGAATGAGACATGACAAACTCTTCATCCTGTGCCGGTGCATTGATCTCCTCGCCAAGTTCCCGCGCCCTGAGCGACCGGTCGACCAGCGCCATCGCCATCGCCTTGCGTTCGCTGTGGCCGAACACGAGCCCGTACCCCCGGGTAAATTGCGGTGGCGCCTCACGGCTGCCGGAGAACTGATTGACCATCTCGCATTCAGTGACCGTAACCGTCCCAAGCGGCACCTCGAAGCCAAGTTCCTCAGGCTCGAAGAAGAGTTCGACCTCCCCCATGCGAATCTCACCGGCGAATGGGTGCGTGCGCCCGTATCCGCGCTGCGTCGAATAACCAAGCGCCAGCAGAAAGCCCTCATCCCCCCTCGCCAGTGCCTGCAAACGTGTATCGCGCCCGGCCGGAAAGTCGAGCGCGTCCCGCGTCAGGTCGCCGATCTCGCTCTCCGCCGCGTCAGCAGGATTGCCCTCGATCAGGCCCTGCCCGTCAAGCAGCTTGGTGACGTGCGGCGCGGCGTCGGCCACGTCCCCGCCGGGATTGCTCTGTGGCGCCGCCGGCATATCTGGACGCGACGCCTCGTCAGCCACTGGGCGAGCGTCACCATTCTCGCCTTCACCGTCCACAGCCATCAAGGCTGGATCGAGCAGCCGGTGCGTATAGTCGAACGTCGGCCCGAGAACCTGCCCCCCCGGCAAGTCCTTGAACGTCGCCGAGATACGCCTGCGTATTTCCATCTTCGCTGTATCGACAGGCACTGAATATCCAAACCGCGGCAGCGTCGTGCGAAACGCGCGCAACAGGAAGATCGCCTCGATAAGATCACCGCGCGCCTGTTTGATTGCGAGCGCCGCGAGATCAGGATCGTAGAGGGAACCCTCCGACATGACCCGCGCCACGCCGATGGCCAGCTGCTCGCGCACCTGATCCGTTGTGAGCTCCGGCACCGCCGTATCGCCGCGACGTTCCTTGGCGAGCAATTCGTGCGCGGCGTCGATCGCGTCTTCACCACCCTTGACAGCAACGTACATGCGCTCAGGCCCCGCTCACATTGACGCTCCGCGGCAGAGCCGCCATCTGGGTCTCGGTCACGAAAATGAGGTCGACCCCGCAAGGAAACGCTGCCCGGTTCTCGATGAGCTGGCTGGCAAAGTCTTCTATTTCAGGGTGCGTTGAAAACGAGACTTGACCGTCAATGCCCGGCCCCGTGAATACGAGGCCCGCATTGAGCAATTGGTCGACCTGTACGATCAGCGTAGCAGAGCGATCCGGAAATTCCCGTGTTCCGGACTTGAACGCGCTCAACCGGGCCATCTTGGAGGTATCCGAGAAAACGACGAAATCCGCTTCTGCCGCCGAGGTCACGCGCCGCGCACCGGTGTGAAAGCGGATATACTCTTCCACACCGGTTGATTGCATTAGTTCGTCATCCAACCAGAATGTGGTCTCGAAGTCAGCCAGCGTCAGAAGTACCGCCGCACCGCTCGCCAGCAGGGGCGCGGGCGCAGCAGGCATCCCGGCCAAATCACGGATAAGCCCGGGCCGCGAGAGCGCATCGAGACAGGTGCGAAAAACCCCGTTCGCAATGCCTCCGTAATCGCCAAATCCGACCTTAATGTTCGCGTCAGCCGCCATTTTCACTCATCCCCCCGGACCAGCGTAAAGAAATCTACCTGGGTCGCCGCCGTTTCCGCTCGTTGTGCTTGCTTGGCCGCTTCGGTCCGTTTGGTGACCGGGGCGACAAATTCCTTGTGTAGTCGCTCCATGTGCGCTGCCGAAAGCTGACCGACCGCATCGATAATTGCGCTCTGCCGCGCGCGCTCCGTCGAACGTCCGAGCATATATGAAAACCCATGCGTCCCGGTCGCCAGCCGGACCGCTGCGCGCGTCACGGTCACTTCCCCCGCATTGAAGGCTGCACCGTCGCCACCGACGCGGCCGCGGATCATCACGAGGCCGGTTTCAGGGGGGCGGACATCGACTGCGTCCGCAGCCTCGCTGCAACTATCGATCGCATTGGATAGTTCGGTCTCGGTTGCAAGCGAGCACGCCGCCATCAATTGCTGCCGGCCGGCATTCGGCTGGCTGCGGTCGCGACCACGATCAAAGCTTTCGTCTTCCACCACAAAATCCCCTAGTGCGCGCGAGACTTATGAAGCTGCGATGACAGTATGACGACATCGCCCATTCCGAGTTGTCCACCCCGTTAAATCGCAACTCAGGCTGTTACCTAGTTGTCATGTAGCGCTGTTAGACGGCGGTCAACCTCGGAGGCCACATCATGTCGAGCACCGCCATCCAACTCACGAACGTAGAAAAGTCATTCGTCAAGGGCCAGCACGTCTTAAAAGGCGTATCGCTCGCTATTGAGCGCGGCGAAATGGTTGCCCTGATCGGTGCGTCTGGCTCTGGCAAATCAACACTGATCCGCACCGTAGCCGGCTTGCTTCGCACAGACGACGCCCGCAGCGCCGGCCGTGGCGGCGAAGCATCGATCCGTATTCTTGGCCAGATCATGCAGGAGAACGGCCGGGTCAGTCGTGAAGCCAAGCAGCTTCGCTCCCGCGTCGGTATCGTTTTTCAACAGTTCAATCTCGTTCCCCGTCTATCGGTCCTCACGAACGTCTGCTTCGGCCTTCTTGGACGTATATCCAGGTGGCGCGGCACCCTCGGTGTGTTCACGACGCTCGAAAAGCAGCGCGCCGTCCAGGCTCTGCAGCGTGTCGGTATTCAAGAGCACGCGCTCAAGCGCGGCTACGAACTCTCCGGCGGGCAACAGCAGCGTGCAGCTATCGCCCGTTCGCTCACTCAGGGCTCAGAAATACTGATAGCCGACGAGCCGATCGCCTCCCTCGATCCCTCCTCGGCGCGCCGCGTAATGGACACGCTGGCTGACCTCAACCGCAACGACGGCATCACCGTGCTCGTCTCGCTACACCAGGTCGAATACGCCCTGCGCTACTGCCCCCGGACAATTGCACTGCGTGCCGGCGAGGTCGTCTACGACGGGCCGTCGTCGGCACTGACGCCCGAATTCCTCGGTGAGCTCTACGGTGCCGAAAGCGAAGAACTCTTCCTGCCGGGCCTCGAGCAGCCCCCTGCCCCTGCAGCCAGTCCGGCGGTGGCGTCGACTGTCACGGCCTTCCCCGATCACATCGCCGCAACCGGCTGACATTCGAATATCCAACCCGTGAGTGCCGCGCAGGGTTGGTGTGATTTTTTGCGGCAGTACTGCGGACCAGTGTCCGCTTAACTGGCATGGAGCCGATCATGTTTGCACGTTCCGTCCTTGCGATTGCAGCCACGAGCGCTGTCATCGCAGTCACTCCGGCGAACGCCGAAACAATCAACTTTGGGATCATCTCGACTGAATCCACGACGAACCTGAAGAAGCAGTGGGTCCCGTTTCTCGAGGCTATGTCAAAGCAGACCGGTCTCACCGTGAAGCCGTTCTTCGCAACAGACTACGCCGGCGTCATCGAAGGCATGCGCTTCAACAAGGTGCAGGTTGCCTGGTTTGGCAACAAATCGGCCATGGAAGCTGTCGATCGTTCGAATGGCGAGATTTTTGCTCAGACCGTCGACGTCACGGGCAACCCCGGCTACTGGGGACACATCCTTGTCCATAAGGATTCGCCTTTCCAGAAAGTGGACGACATCCTTAAGTGCGACAAGAGCCTCAACTTCGGCATCGGCGACCCCAACTCGACCTCGGGCTTCCTGGTTCCGACCACGTTCATTTTCTCCGCAAGGAACATCGACCCCAAGGAGTGTTTCAAGACAGTTCGCAACGCGAACCATGAAGCCAACGCCCTGTCGGTCGCCAACAAGCTGGTCGATGCCGCTGCGAACAACTCTGAGAACCTGAGCCGCATTGAGAAAAATGCACCGGACAAATTCAAGAACATCCGTGTCATCTGGACGTCGCCGCTGATCCCTTCGGACCCGCTGGTGTGGCGCAAAGATCTTGACGCGGGCATCAAGGAAAAGCTTTCGAGCTTCATCTTCTCCTACGGCGATGACGAGAAAGAAAAAAAGGTTCTCGCCGGTCTCGCTTGGGCGCCTTTCAAGAAGTCCGACAACAACCAGTTGCTGCCAATCCGTCAGATGGCCGTCAACAAAGACATCGCCAAGCTCAAAGGTGACGACAAGATGCCTGCCGATCAGAAGAAGGCGAAGCTGGCGGCATTGCAGAAACAGTTCGAAGACCTTGGCAAGCAGATCGCTGCACTCAAGAAGTAAGGATCGCAGTCCCTCTTCTGCGTGACATCTCCGGCACAGGCCCGATGGGGGCCTGTGTCTTGATTTTGACTTTGCTCTGGGAGTGAAACGGCATGGCTGAGGCCAGCATTTCGAAAGCCGGACGCAACGGCCGCGATACCGCCCTTGAAAATATCGAGGTGCCGACCCCGGCTTTCTTCGATCGCTGGCGCAACTGGTTGATCCTGCTTGTCGTCGCAATCCTCCTCGCCTGGAGCTGGGCGCCTGTTGAAATGGGCAATGCAACGCTGCTCGTCACCGATTGGCGAAATATGGCCGACTTCGCGTCCGGCTTCCTCAATCCGAACTTCTATGACTGGGATCAGTATGCCGCCGCGATGGTCGAG
>CAZWCL010000297.1:0-5025 GCA_964632265.1 uncultured Hyphomicrobiaceae bacterium
GCACACCGAGCGATCGGGCCACATCACCCGCAACGAGATGATAGGGCTTGCAGTCTCCATAATAGAGAATATCGGTTACTGCCTCCCGCTTGATCAGATCGATCAAGAACCGTTCCCAATCAGCGAAACGGCCACGATAGTTGATCGACCGGCGCCCGAACCAATAAAGCCAATCGCCAAAGCAGAAATTGACCCGCAACACACGGCAGCCGGCCGTCTCAAGGGCATCAGCCAGGCGCCGGGCAAATGTGGAGGGATGGCTTTGGAGGAAGAGGACGGTTTGTGGGAAAGGAACAGTCGCGACATCTGTCGTGACACCAGAAACGCGCGATCGTGTAGACATGAAATCCGATCGCCCCAAACCGACCACCCGAGATAAATAAAAACATAGGATGCCGCTCCGCCTGCCAAGCTTGAGCGCGCAAACCGCGCTAGGAGCGTTCAAACTCTATTCAGTCGTTTACCTGAAAGCGCGCTCGTTGCAACAACCGGCGCGTAATTTTGCTGGGTCGCACCAACGCATCCTGCAGTAGACAGTTAATTGACGTACAATATAGCAGGCAATCGAGACAACGCCGGTCGATCAACAAACAGCATGAGATGCCCGTTTCCGGACCGGCCGGTGTCTTTTCGCACCGCCCCTCATTAACGGATGCAGCGCAGATCCGGATGCGGTAAGTTGACTTCCCCGATCAGGACTATGCTGTTGCCTGCGCAAACAAGGGTTGCCGGAATGGAAGCTGCTGCTGGCGAAGAACTCGTGCCGCCGATGCCGCCGCGCCTCCGGGAGGGCACGCCGATCTGGTCGAAGCTGATGAAGTCGCGTGACAACCTGATCGCCGGTTGGACGCAAGACTGCTTCGAACGTAAGGTTTTTGATTTTTCGATCCTGAATCAGCGATACATCGTGTGCAACGACGCTGCCTCAGTGCGCGAGGTCTTCCTCGAAAAGAATGCCAATTTCGATCTCAAGAGCCCGCAGATGCGGCGCGCGCTCGAGCCCTTGCTCGGCGACGGGTTGTTTGTGAGCGACGGGGATTTATGGCGCCAACGCCGCGAAGCTTGTGCCCCCTCGCTACGCAGCGAACACCTGCCCAATTACGTCAAGCAGATGGTGGCAACAACGAACGAAATGGCCGGCGATTGGCTATCGCGCGACAACGAGACGATAGACGTTCTTGAGGAGATGGCGCATCTGACGGCTCGCATCATCGGCCGAACGGTTTTTGGCGATGATACCCCGGACGACGAAGCTCGACAGGTCGTGACCGGGTTTTCACACTACATACGCTCAATTGAGCAAATGGATATTGCCTCATCTCTCGGTCTGCCGGCGCTCGCGCGCATAACAAATCCGTTCGGGGCGCTGAAAGGGCGGCGCGCGGCAAGCACGATCCATGACGTCATTGATCGCATCATTTCACGGTATCGAGATGCCGGGATCAGTGAACGCAACACCCTCCTCGCCCACTTTTTGGCGCCCGACGGACCAGGCAGCAACACCGCCGATCCGGGCGTTACGTCTTGCCCGTTTTCCGACCTCGCAGCACGCAACGAAGCGATCGTGATGTTCATGGCCGGACACGAAACAACGGCCAATACGCTAACCTGGGCATGGTACTTGTTGGCGGCTGCACCACATCATCGCGCTCGGCTCCAGGCCGAGGTCGATGCCGTTCTAGGTGACAACGAGCCAACGCTCGAGGACGTCAATCGCCTACACTTCACGCGCGCGGTCATCGAAGAGACGCTGCGGCTCTATCCGCCGGTGCCCGTGCTGAGCCGGCAGGCGCGCGAAGACGACACAATCATCGGGAAACCTGTCAAGGCTGGGGACATTATCCTCGTCGTCCCGTGGTTGCTACACCGCCACGACAAGCATTGGGAGGCACCGAATGCGTTCCGCCCCGAGCGGTTTGTGGCACCCGCAAAGCGTCCTGACCGCTTCGTCTACGTACCCTTCAGCGTCGGCCATCGCGTATGTCTTGGCCAGCGGTTCGGGCTGACCGAGGCTGTCCTCTGTCTCGCAATGCTGGCCCGGCGCTTTGAATTGGATCTCAGTCCCGGCCATGAGGTTGAGGTGTCGTGCCGTCTGACCCTTCGCCCCGAGGGCGGTCTGCCGATGATGATGAAGTCGCGCCAGAGCGAGGAGCGGGGCTGAGGCAGATGACTTTTGCGGACCTCATGACACGCGCAATGATCGCGCTATTGAGGCGGCTACCCGTACCCGCCGCATCGGGGATTGGCGCAGGGCTCGGCCACCTCTATGTCTTGCAAGGTGACCTGCGCGGTCAACTTTGGATCAAACGCGCGCGGCGCAACGTCCGACAGATCATCGGGAAGACCGACGAACGCACCGTGAACCGCATCGTCTACGACGCAGTACGAAACGCCGGTCGCCACAACGCCGAAATACCCGTCCTCACCGAGTCAACCAGACGGCGAACGAGATATCGGGGCCTCGAAAATCTCAAGTCAATCGACGGCCCTACGATCCTTCTCTTTCCCCACCTCTCGAACTGGGAACTCGCCAGCCTGCCGTTTCTCGATACAGGGCGCGCATTGACGGCGATCTACACGCCGCCCGAGAGCGAGGTGGTCCATCGCGCAATCGTCGACGCACGATTGTGCAACATGCAGGTGAGGGCGCCGGGTTCGAAACTCATCCCGGCAACAGCAACTGCCGCCCGCGATCTGGTCAGGGCGGCCAAAGCTGGCGAGAACCTGCTGATAGCGATCGACGAAGAACGCGACGGGCTCATATGGGCGCCAGCATTCGGCCGCTTACTGCCGCCAGCGGGCAACAGGTTCATTGCCGCACGACTCGCGCGGCGATTCGGCCATAGGCTCGTACCGGTAAGCGTACGCCGGCAGCCAGATGTCACCTTCGACGTGACCGTACACGAACCGATCGAGGTGCCCCAAACAAACGATGCATCGGCGGATATCGAGACCGCCGCCGACCGCATCGCCGAGTTCTTCGAGACGCTGATAAGGGACAATCTCGACCAATGGTACTGGCTCGCGGAACTGCGGCTAGACCGGCCGTTTCCAAAAAGATAGCGATGGCACGAAAAGAACGGCGCATCCTCGATACGCCGTCCTCTTTTTAAGACCTGCGCCCGCCAGGCTCTGCGAGTTGCAGTGACTACATAACTTGTTGCGGACGCATGTCATCAGGGTTAATGCCGGAGACTTCAACCGGCTTCTTCATGGCGTCACGGCGGAACGGCTCACCAAGTTCCTGATTGAGAATAACCTCGATAAAGGTTGTCTTACCCGCCTTTTGATCCTCAATAGCTGTCGAAAGACACTCTTTTAACGCGTCCATTGACGTCGCCTGCACACCATGAAGGCCGCAAGCTTCCGCAATCCTGGCGTAAGAGACACCTTCGTCGAGTTCAGTACCAACGAAGTTATCGTCAAACCACAGGGTCGAGTTTCGCTTCTCCGCCCCCCACTGATAGTTGCGAAAGACAACCATTGTAATCGCCGGCCATTCTTCGCGCCCGCAAGCCGTCATCTCATTCATGGAAATACCAAACGCGCCATCGCCAGCAAAACCAACGACGGGCGTGTCCGGACAGCCGATCTTGGCGCCGAGAATGGCGGGGAAGCCATAGCCGCATGGCCCGAACAGCCCCGGCGCAAGATATTTGCGGCCCTCATCGAACGTTGGATACGCGTTGCCGATCGCACAGTTATTGCCGATGTCGGATGAGATGATCGCTTCTTTCGGCAGTGCCGACTGGACCGCACGCCAGGCCATGCGCGGCGACATGTGCTCTGGCTGGCGATTGCGCGCGCGCTCGTTCCATGTCGTCCCGGTATCGTCGTCTTCGTGATCCATGCCGGAAAGCGTTTGCAGCCACGCCGATTTGGTCTGGTGGATGAGCGCTTTGCGCTCCTCACGCTCGTGATTGCCTGCCGTCGGCGAGAGTTTGGCAAGCAGGCTCTGGGCGACCTGTTTCGCATCACCACAGATGCCGACAGTAACGGGTTTGGTGAGCCCGATCCGATCAGCGTTGATGTCAACCTGGATCAATTTGGCATCGTTCGGCCAATAGTCGATGCCGTAACCCGGCAGCGTCGAAAACGGATTAAGGCGTGTGCCAAGAGCGAGGACGACGTCGGCCTTCGAAATCAGCTCCATGCCGGCCTTCGATCCGTTATAGCCAAGCGGGCCGACCGCGAGCGGATGGGACCCAGGGAAGCTGTCGTTGTGCTGGTAATTGTTGCACACCGGTGCATCGAGTTTTTCGGCGAGCTTGACAAGGTCGGGAATGGCATTGCCGAGGACGACGCCCGCGCCCGATAAAATGACGGGAAACTTCGCCTCGGAAAGAATTCGGGCCGCTTCCTCAACAGCCTTCGTACCGCCGGCTGGTCGTTCGAACTCAACAATCTCCGGCAGCTCCGCGTCAATCACCTGGGTCCAGAAGTCACGCGGGACGTTGATCTGGCATGGCGCCGAGAAGCGCCGCGCGTTAGTGATGACACGGTTCAAAACCTCCATGATGCGGGACGGATCGCGCACCTCTTCCTGATAGGCGACCATGTCCTTGAACGCGGCCATCTGCTCGACTTCCTGGAAACCACCCTGGCCGATCGTCTTGTTTGCCGCCTGCGGCGTGACCAGCAACATCGGCGTGTGGTTCCAGTAGGCCGTCTTGACGGCCGTCACGAAGTTAGTGATGCCCGGCCCGTTTTGGGCGATACACATGCCCATCTTACCCGATGCGCGCGTATAACCATCGCACATGTAACCGCCGTTGCATTCGTGCGCGACGTCCCAGAACGTGATCCCCGCCTTCGGAAACAGGTCCGAAATCGGCATGAACGCCGAGCCGATAATCCCGAATGCATGCTCGATACCGTGCATCTGCAGGACTTTGACGAAGGCTTCTTCCGTCGTCATTTTCATGTGTTTTCTCCCATAGACTTTATTATAAGGGCTTGGCCGGTGCCGGGAACAAATTGCCGATTTGCAAAAAACAGGACGCTGCGTCCCAATTTTTTTTGAAC
>CAZWCL010000298.1:0-5023 GCA_964632265.1 uncultured Hyphomicrobiaceae bacterium
AGCGGCGTGCCGAGTGCCAGCAAACCCGCTATAAACGGAATGACCTCACAGGAGCAGAACGGCGACAGCCCCCCCATCAAGGCAGCGAATACAACCATCCGTGCCTCGCGTCCGACGAACGCCTGCGCAACGATAGCCTCTGCTCCGCTCGCCTTGAGATACGCCACCGCCAGCACCGCGAACAGAATGTAAGGCGACGTATGCGCCACCGCCCTTAGCGTGAACGCAATCGAGGCCGGCACCTGCTCCGGATCGACAAGTGCCAGGATCGCCAGCACGGCGAGGATAAACAGCCATGCCCCGTCGATCTTGGGCAGCCGCGCGGCTCTTAGCGTTTCAACCAGTTGGGTCATGAGCGACCTCCATTTTGACGGCCGCGGCGGCGCTCACCGGCTGGTCGGCGCAACATTCCCTCAGTAGATAAGCCGCCAGCGCTTCGATGCGCTCGAAAGCCGCTTCGTTACGGATCGCACGACCGTTGCGCGTCTGTCGCACCAGCCCCGCAGCAGCCAGAAACCGCAGATGATGCGTCAGCGTCGATGCCGGCATCGCGAGATTCTTTTGAATGTCGCCGACGTTCAGCCCTTGCGGGCCCGCCCTGACGAGCGTTAGCAGCACCTCGAGACGCGGCTCCGAACCGATTGCCGCGAACCCTTGCGCAGCTCCTTCGAGTGGCAGGTCCCGCGCCGCGGAGTTGGCGTGGTGGTGATGTTCTGTCATGTTTCGACTTATCTAGAAATATAATATCGTGTCAAGCACGGTCTTACGCAGCAAACGTATCGAGCCATCCTCCACGTAGTGGCGCTGGCCCCGCGCGATAGTCTAGAACCTTACGTCCGGCTTCATGCGCGCCGGATGAAACGGCCGAACAATACGGGACTGATAAAGCCGAACATGACAGCCAGCGAAACCCCCGCCTCACCGCAAGACCTTGGCCGTGACGGCCCCCTCACCGGGGTGCGTGTTATCGACCTCACCTCCGTCGTTTTTGGCCCCTATGCGACTCAGACCCTTGCGGACATGGGCGCCGACGTCATCAAGGTCGAGGCCCCCGACGGCGACATCATGCGCGCCGCCTACCCGGCGCGAAACCCCGGCATGAGCGGTGTTTACCTCAACGCCAACCGCAACAAGCGCGGCATTGTCCTGGACCTGCGCCAACCGGCTGCCCAGCAGGCGCTCAACCGCCTGATCGCGACCGCCGATGTCTTCATCCATTCGATGCGACCGGCTGCGATCGCAAAACTCGGCTTCGACTATGCCACCGTCGCAGCCATCCGCCCCGACATTGTCTACGCCTCCGCCTGGGGTTTTCGCTCGACCGGCCCGTACGCCGACCGCCCGGCTTACGACGACGTTATCCAGGGCATTTCCGGCACCGCCGACCTCGCCCGCCGCCGCGGCGCCGACGCACCCGACTTCGCGCCGATGGTCATGGCCGACAAGGTGGCCGGCCTGCACGCCGTCGCCGGCATCTCGATGGCGCTCTTTCACCGCGGCCGCAGCGGCGAGGGCCAGCAGATCGAAATCCCGATGTTCGAAGCCGTAACTTCGTTCAATTTCATCGAGCACCTGAGTGGCGCTGTTTTCGAGCCACCGCTCAGTCCTGCCGGCTATTCCCGCGTGCTCGACCCCAACCGGCGTCCCCACAAAACCGCGGACGGCTTCATGGTCGTTCTCCCCTACAACGACAAGCAGGTCCGCGGCTTCTTCAGCGCCGCCGACCGGCCCGATCTCAGCAATGATCCCCGCTTCGCCGACGCCCCGTCCCGCTCGAAGAATGTCGACCAATTCTACGGCCTTGTCGGCGAACTCGTCGCGACCAAAACCACCGCCGACTGGGTTGAACTGCTGGGTGAGGCCGATGTCCCGGCAATACCCGTCAACACGCTCGAAGACGTCCTGGACGATGAGCACCTTCGCGCAACTGGGTTCATCTCCGAATACGATCATCCAAGCGAAGGCCGCCTGCGTTCCCTCGGCGTGCCGCTACACTTCGAGAAGACACCCGGGTCGGCTCGGCGTCGTCACCCGCCACGCCTTGGCGAGGACACCCGTGCCGTGCTCGCTGAAAACGGTTTCACCACTGACGAGATCGAAACCTTGCTGGCCGATGGCGCCGCCCGTCAGGCGGAGTGAGCCCGCGCCCTTTCTCGGCGATCCATCCATCATCTCGTCCCATGAGCGGCGGGACCGGACGGCCAGCGTATACTGGCTGGAAACGTCTCGCGCCATCCGGCAATTCCAGCGCGACATTGCCGCCGTGCGTGAATCCTCCTACGTGACAGGCACACATTGCCGTCACCAACCAGATCCGACATGACCAACAAAATCGCCGGCCCCGAGATCGAACGCCTCATCAGCCTTCTGGGCCGTATACCGGGCCTCGGCCGCCGCTCGGCCCGCAAAGCGGCGCTCGCCCTGCTCAAACGCCGCGAAGACCTGCTGCTGCCTCTCGCTGATGCCATGCGCGAGGCTGCGGAAAAACTCACCCACTGTGAAACCTGCGGCAACATCGACACCATTTCGCCTTGCACCGTCTGCACAGACACCCGCCGCGACCGATCCCTGATTGTCGTCGTCGAGGAGATCGGCGACCTGTGGGCGCTCGAGCGCTCCGGTGCGGTCCGCGGCCTTTATCATGTCCTGGGCGGCCACATCTCTCCTCTGGACGGCATTGGCCCCGACCGCCTCAATATCCCGAAACTCGTCGAGCGTGCCCACGCCCCCGAGGTCACCGAGATCCTCCTTGCACTCAACGTCACGGTCGAGGGCCAGTCTACCGCCCACTACCTGACTGACGCCCTCGAGCCGGCCGGCGTCACGCTCTCCCGCCTCGCTCAGGGCGTGCCGGTCGGCGGCGAACTCGACTATCTCGACGAAGGCACCCTCCTCGCCGCCATCCGCTCCCGCAGCAAGCTCTAGCAGGCTCTCGCATGGCGACCTCACTGAGTTCTTCAACAGCCTGCTAGCTTCCGTCCTCCCGACGCAACTGCGCGTCAACTCACTTCCCGCGCACCCGGCGCAACCTGCCCGCAAAACCCACTTGACTGTCAGGCCGCTGGGTCCTTCATAAGTCCCCGTGATCAATGCCCCGTCCAGCGCCCCAACCAGCGCCCCGTCGAATCGCCGCGCATGGCTCGCGCTCAGCGCCGCACTCGTCGCCGCGGCCCTTCTCCTTGTCTGGTTCAGCGCAGCCTTCGCCTGGTCACGCGATATCATAAACATGCCGACCCTTCCCTTCGCCGCGGCACTCGCCGGCACCGGCCTCATCTTCGTGGCCGCCTGGCCGCTGACCCGGACCACCGCCGCCCGGTCCCGCCTCGATCAGCAGGGCCTCCTCGGCCTCACCATCTTGGTCGGGCTCGCCATGCGTCTGGCCATGCTCCAATCCACCCCCGTCCTCGAGGATGATTTCTACCGCTACCTTTGGGATGGCGCCGTCACCGCGAACGGCTTCAACCCGTACGCTTGGTCTCCGGAAGCAGCCCGCACCGGTGCCGTGCCGCCGGCGTTGGCAACCCTCGCCCGGGACGGCAGCCTGGTTCTTGAGCGTGTCAACCATCCAAACCTCAAGACGGTCTATCCCCCGATTGCACAGGCTGCCTTTGCCGCCGCCTACTGGCTCGAACCCTGGAGTCTGCGCGCCTGGCGCGTCGTTTGCCTCGCCGGCGAACTGGCAACCCTCGCGCTGATCCTCTGGCTGCTGGCGAGCATCAGCCGTCCGCCTTTATGGTCGGCGCTTTACTGGCTTAATCCGCTCATCGTGAAGGAACTTGCGAACGCCGCGCACATGGAAGCAGTCGTAATGCCCTTCGTGCTGGCAGGCCTTGCGCTCATTGTCGCCCGGCGGCCGGCCGCCGCCGCCGCCGCCCTCGCCCTTGCCGCCGCCGCCAAAGTCTGGCCGCTCGTGCTGCTGCCGTTTGCGTTGCGCCCCCTGCTTGCCCACCCCGTACGCCTGTTCGCCACGCTCGCGATGATCGCCGCAATCGCTGCGGCCGCCATCGCGCCGGTCTGGCTCGGCGGCCTCGATACCTCATCCGGTTTTGTTGCCTACGCGACCTACTGGCAGACCAACAGCGCCCTCTTTGATGCGCTCAACATCCTTTCCACCAAGGTCGCACCCGCCTTGTCCTTAGATACCTTGACGCCCGGCCGCCTGGCGCGCGCCTTTGCCGCTATCTTGATGGCTGTCACCAGCCTCGCTCTTGTCTGGCCCCGCCAATTGTCCCCGCAGGCACTTATAGTCCGGTTCACTCTGGCAACCCTCGCCGTATTCCTGCTGAGCCCGGCTCAGTTCCCGTGGTACGCCGCTTGGGTTCTCCCCTTCGCCCCTTTCCTGCCGCTCGCGGGATTTGCAGCCCTCACCGTCCTCCTGCCATTATATTATGTTTCGTTTTATCTTCGCGCCGCAGGCATTGGGCCCACGTGGGCCGGCGGGCTTGTCTGGCTTGAATGGCTTCCGATCTGGTTGACCTTCCTCACAGACGCTATCCGTAAATGGTGCCAGCCGCTCACGGCCGACATTGGCCAGCCGCGTTCCGAATTTCGGCACCGCGCCCGCATCCCCTGATCCGAGGTCGAATGAGAGCAAATCGCAAAATCGCCGTGGTCACGCCCGCCCACAACGAGGCCGGCGCGATAGCAAACGTCATCGCTGAAATCCCGGTCTGGGTCGACCGCATCATCGTTGCCGACAATGCCTCGACCGACGCCACTGCCGAACGCGCATGCGCCGCTGGTGCAACGGTTGTCCACGAAGCGCGCATGGGTTACGGCGCCGCATGTCTTGCTGGTCTCGCACATACTGGCGATTCCGACATCATCGTGTTCCTCGATGGCGACTACAGCGACCACCCATCTGAAATGAACCTCCTCGTCGACCCGATCCTAGACGGCAATGCTGACCTTGTGCTCGGATCGCGCGTTCTTGGTGCCCGCGCCCCCGGATCGCTTACGCCGCAGCAGCGTGCCGGTAACTGGCTCGCGACACGGCTCATTCATTTCATCTGGGGTGGCCGCC
>CAZWCL010000299.1:0-4988 GCA_964632265.1 uncultured Hyphomicrobiaceae bacterium
GCACTTTCTCGAACTTGTTGTAGGCCGCGGCCGCCTCGGAAAGTTCCTCGGCGCTGAAACCCGGCGTCGTGACCTCGTCAGGCGCCGCATTGTCCACCAGGGCAAACGTTCCGCCTGCTTTCAGGACACGGCGGACTTCGGCGACAAACTTCGGGATATCGGGAAAATGATGGGGCGCGATCCGGCAGGTGACGAGGTCGAAGACGGCATCTTCGAACGGCAGCTCTTCGGCATCCGCGAGTTGCGTCTCGACGTTGGTTAACCCCTGCTCCGTCACCTGTTTTTCGACCTGATCGAGCATTTGCTGCGTCAGATCGCTCGCAATCACGAGACTTACATGCGGTGCGAACGTCAGCGCCGTGTGACCGCCGCCGGTCGCGATATCGAGTGCCTGCCAGTCGGCTTTGGGTTCGACCAACTCCACGAGACGGGCGAGCGACGCGCCCTTGGCGTGAACGTTTGAAACCACGTAGTTGGCTGCGTTCGCACCAAACAATTCCTTGACGAGTGCTTTGGACATGACTTCGTTTACCTTTCGCGCGCGTTGCTGGCGTCTTTTGTTGAATTGTCTCAGGCGCTGAGCGCATCGAGCGCGGTTTCGACCCCGCCACCTTCGTGTTTCATTCCGCTTTCCCGCATTGCGAGTTCCATGGCAGCAAGTGCGCCGAGAACCATGGGTTCGTTGAGATCGCCCAGATGACCGATGCGGAAAGCCTTGCCAGCCAGTGGGCCGAGGCCCTGGCCAAGCGACAGGTTGAAGCGGTCGAGTGCTATGTGGCGGAAGGAATTGGCGTCGAACCCCGTGGGCGTGAGGATGGCGCTGACGGAGTTGGAAACGCGCGCCTCGTCTGCGGCGAGCAGGTCCAGCGACGTCACCGGTCCGCTGAGGCCGCCGGCTCCAATAGTCACATCACTCCGTACCCCGCCGCCCCAGTGGCGGACCGCGGCGCGTATCGCTCTGCCAAATTTTTCGTGCCGCGCAAACACGGCATCAAGACCTTCCATCTCGATCAGCCGCAAGGCCTCATCCAGCCCCCAAAACAAGTGTACCGGCGTCGTGCCGGGGAACCGTTGTGGCTCGACGGTCATCATCTGATCCCAGCCGGTGAAGCTGCGCACTATTCCGGCGTCCCGGGATGCCGCCATTGCGCGCTCTGAAATGCCGATGAAGGCGAGCCCGGTGATCATCATCAGGCCTTTCTGGCTGCTGCCGACAGCGAGATCCACATTCCAGTCATCGAAGTGGAAATCGAATGACGCGAGCGACGAGATCGTATCGACGAGCAGCATGGCCGGATGACGCGCAGAATCCATCTCGGCTCGAATGTCGCCGATCGGATGGACGAGGCCGGTTGCCGTCTCGTTGTGGACCACCATGACGCCTTTGATCTGATGCGTGGTGTCTGCTCGCAGCCGCGCCTCGAGCGCTCCGGCCGGAACGCCACGGCGCCAGTCGGCCGGCAATAGTTCGAGATCGAGGCCGAGTTCCGATGCCATCTTCGCCCAGTTGATCGAGAAATGCCCGGATTCGAGCATGAGCATTCGGTCGCCGGGCGAAAAGCAGTTCGCCAGCGCGCCTTCCCAGGCGCCGTGCCCGTTCGTGCCGTAGAAGAGAAGGTGCTGTTTGGTCTTGAGGATGCGTTTGGTACGCTCGTGGACGCTGAAGAGTACCTCTTTGAATTCCGGCGCGAGGAAGTCGATCACAGGCCGGTGCATCGCGTTGAGGACGCTCTCGGGGATGTGTGTCGGGCCGGGATTGAAGAAAAACTGCCGGCCTGTCGGGCGGCCTGTCGGACGGCCTGACCCCTTCGTTCCCACCAAGCTCATTTATTCCACCATCGATGCGCTGAACCGGCGGAACCATAGCAGGTCGAATACCCGAGCGCGAGCACATGCGGTGCTGGCCGCCGCGGCCCGGCCGCGAGCTAGATATGTTCGCGCCGCGTCATGCGCCCAAGGATCGCGTCAAGTGAGATCAGGCCCGGTCCTCGAACAACGAGATAGATGAGCGGAAACAGCCAAAGCAGCCGTTGATCTGCGATCGCCGAATCCTGCACCCGGTCGAAGAAGGCGCCGATCGTCTCCGCCCCGGCATCATGTCCGTAAATGTCGACGTAGGTCATCACTGCGATAAATCCAATCATGCCGAGCGCCGCGAGACGCGTCCATAGGCCGATGAGGATCATGATCGGCAACACGAATTCAGCGTAGGTCCCTGCATAGGCGATAAGCCCGTAAGGCACGAAGGAGATCTGACTGGCGTCGTACCCCACGCTCTCGAATAACTTCGGAAACATCTGCGCATAGGTATTCCCTTGAACAGTGAACATGCCCGCAAACCCGGACCCGACCTTCGTCATGGCCGAATTGATGAAGTACAACATCAAGACGCTGGAGAAGATCAGCCGTGCAGCGAGGCCGAGTAGCCAGCCCTCCGTCACCGATTGTATGACTGAAAAGACAGCCCAATGAAGGCCTGCGATCATTCGGAACATATGCTTCTCCCCACACGCTGATGCGTGTTCCCCGTTGAGTCAGTCCGGATAAATTTATCATGCAGGCTTCTACCGCCGGACAGTATGGCAATCTGCTTGGCGACCTGCTGCTTCATGAGTTAGCGTCCGCCTGTTGCAATCCCGTGACGGCGCCGATCTGGAAAATGTAAGCGAGCATACCCCCGAAGGTCGCAGCATCGCCATTGCCGAGCTGTTCCGCCGCTTCGCCGAGTTCAGCGCCGTCCGCGAGCGACTGAACCAGATCGCCAACCTCGGACGTCACACATTCGACGCTGACGTCGAGCGAGGGGCGGAGAACCAACACGCTTTCACCATGTGGGGCGATCCCTGCGAGCACCGCCGCGCGCGCTTCATCGTCATCGTCTTGATGCGCGCTCCATATCGAGGCCGCCGGCCACGGCGACCGGATGATGTGCAGCGTAGGGTGCATCACGAGACGCGTGCCGGCCACGTTCTCTGGAGGCACGCTGCTCAAGACATCAACCGGGACGCTTTCTCGGTCTTCGCCATGATAGGCTTGCAGCCACGCCCATTCGATCCGCGCCACATCGGCGAGAAACGGCAGCGGCTGAGCTGCCGCGAAGCCGGCAATAAAGTCAGCCATTTCAGCACCATATTGGATGAGAACGGGCGACTGCGGCAGGTGTGATGCCATGTAGGCGCGCGCCAGTGCTTGGAAGAATTCATCACCAACGAGAGTTTTGACGACGGGGTAGGTGTCGCCAAGTGCATCGGTAAGGCTGGTTGCTGTGTTGTTGCGGTAGACGTTGAACCGGGCGGTGTTGGGCTGGCCGTCGGTTTTTCGCCGCAGCGCCTCCGGAACCGAAAGTTCCGGGTTCATGAGCGCGTTGGCGAACGCGGCCTGAACATCATGCCATCTCATCAAGGCCCGCCTCTTGGCCTGGGTGCAGACTATTCAGGCATGCTTCATCCGTCTGGAGAATTTTCTCGGCTTTGGTGGCCTCTTGCGCAAGTGTCTCCCATGGCGGAATATCGGAGTCCCATTCGATCAGTGTCGGCAACGGTCCAGCGCGCGCGATGGCACGCCGGTAGAGATCCCAAACAGGATTGATCACAGCGCGGTCATGACTATCGATCAGAAGCCGCGCACCATCATCGTCCTTGTCCTCTGCGTGGCCCGCGAGATGGACCTCGCCAACCCGATGGAGCGGAAACCGGTCGATGTAGGCCTCGGCCGCGCGACCGTGGTTTGTGCAGGAAACGAATACGTTATTGATGTCGAGCAGAAGACCGCAGCCCGTCCGCCTTGATATTTCTTCGAGGAAATCGATCTCATCGATCGTGCTCGTCTCGAAGATCACATAGGTCGCCGGATTTTCGAGGAGGATCGTGCGCCCCAAGGCGGTCTGCACCTCGTCGATGTGCGCCGACACTGTCGCGACCGTCTCGTTTGTATAGGGCAGTGGCAACAGATCGCTGAGATAGCCCGCATCGTGTGTCGACCAGGCAAGGTGCTCTGACAGCTGGGCGGGTTCGTAGCGGTCGGCGAGCGCCTTGAGCCGGGCGATGTGATCTTGATCGAGCGGCCCGTCCGAGCCGATTGACAAGCCAACCCCATGAAGAGACAGCGGATATTGCTCGCGGATCGCCGTGAGCATTCGATGGGGCGGTCCCCCGGCACCCATGTAGTTTTCCGGATGAACCTCGAACCAGCCCATTTCCGCCCGCGTATCGAGAATGTGCTGAATGTGCTCGGTCTTGAGCGACACGCCGGCACGTCGCGGCAACGACACGGCCGAAGAACCGGCCGAAGAACCGGCCGAAGAACCGGTATGAAAGGCGTTTGTCGAGCAAGCGGCGGGCATGGCGAGGGGCATAGTCATGGTGCAGCGTCGATGGTTATCTCTTTTCGATCGGCGTCGCCACATTGTCAAATTCAGGCGCGCCGGTTCCTCGGCGGACGACCGGCCACCAATTTAGCGGTTCGGCGGCCGGTCGGATTCATTATGCGTAATGCAAGGACTTACGCCTTGGGCACGTCTCTATCCAGCTCGGCCAGGCTACCCTTGCGCCCGTCCGGCAAAATCTTTTCCCATGCGAGATTTTCGCACGTGCCTTTTGGCACAAGTGTCCAGGCATTACCCTGGTAATCAACCTTCGAGGAGCCGGCGCAGGTCGTACCGGCACCAGCCTTGCAGTCGTTCTTGCCGGCAAGCGAGATGCCGTAGCACTTTTCCTTGGCGCCCTGGGCTTGCGCGTCGCCAGCCTTCATGCCGTTGGCGGCAACAGCGACAGCACCTGCAACGATGGCAGCCGTAGCGAGTTTGGTTTTCATGGATCGCACTCCTGTGGTTATCTTGATAGCCGATATATCGACTATGGCCCCACTTTCACGCCCAATCGAACTTGAAGCAATGAAACTGATCTCACGTTGCCTTGATACGTTGTGAGAATGTCGCATCCAGACGACGAAGGGCCCACCGATCCACGGCAGGCCCTCGGCAGGGTCTC
>CAZWCL010000300.1:0-4983 GCA_964632265.1 uncultured Hyphomicrobiaceae bacterium
GCGGTCTGGCATGAGGCGCTTGTCATCGACCGGACGAACGGGCGCGTTTCGCTTCCCGCGACACCGGCGCGCGAAGTTTTGGCGGCAGGGCGCACGTATCACGTATCGCCGGCGGGCAATGATGCCAACGACGGCCTCTCCAGCGGCACGGCGCTCGCGACGATCAACGCCGCCATCGCGAAATGCCACCAGATCGACCCGAACGGCTACGGGGTGAGCATCCAGCTTGCCGACGGCACCTATAGCGCCGGTTCGGCACCGCTGAATATGACAGGGCCTCTGCTGGGCGGCACAAGGCTCACCATCAACGGCAACGCGGCGGCGCCGGAGAACGTCGTGTTGCGTTGCTGGGGCTGGCACACCGCCATCATTCAAAACGGTGCGGCCGTGCAGCTTCAACATTTGGAGCTACAGAATACGGGATCAGGTTCTTTGTTGAATGGCTTGACTGGCGCAGACATAAGAATGAGTAATCTGCGCTTTACAGCGTCGACTCGTTATCAGATTGAACTTGATGGTCTTGTGGCCCTGAATATTGTCGGGGATTATTCTATTTTAGGCGGTGCCAACCGGCATCTTTATCTGACGAGGGGCGCAAGTGTCACGGGGAGCAATCGAACAGCGACGTTGATTGGGATGCCGAATTTCAGCGGCAGTTTCATCCTGGTCACGGTAGGTGGCCTTTATCAGGCCTGGAACCAGACCTGGAGCGGGGCCGCTACCGGCACGCGATACCACGCAGCTCTTAATGGCGTTATCTACACCTTCGGTGCTGGCGCCAATCATTTTCCCGGCGATGCCGCGGGGACCACAGCCACCGGCGGTCAATATGCCTAGAACGCGACCGATATAAACCGAAATAAGCCGCATGAAACAATGTGAATTCACACTAAATTGCCCATGAAAAAAGAAATGGAGTAAAACAATGATCTCTATTTTTACGGATAGCAAAAATCAGGAAGTCGCGCGCCTTGAGGGCCGGCGTACGCTTGCCGATCTGCCGGTGTCCGGCGACTATTCGGTCACCTTCGTCCTCACGGCCGACGATGTGCGCGCCGAGGCCTCGCGCCGGATGCAGGCGCTGGTTGGCGCGCGGGACGCTGAGCATTTGGCGATCATCGTCGCGAACGGGTCGCGCGAAGCGATCCGCCTGCTGAAAATTCGCGTCGACAGGGAATGGACAGCGGCCGAGCAGGTCCGCGCCGACGAACTCGACGCCTTGGAGACGGCAATCGAAGCGATCCGAAAGGCCTCCAACATTCTGGAGCCTGCACCGCCCGAGGATTACGCTGACGATCGGTGGTGGCCGGCTTTAAGCTTGCTTTCTACCTTCCCTTAGTTGCCTTCTAAAGTTTGCGCCCTGAGCGCCCGGACGGCATAGTTTGCTTAATACCGAAGCATCATAAGGAGGGGCACCCATGGATGGCTCTGGCACACGCGGCATTGTCGGGCTCGACGTCCCGGCAGAAGTCGGCATGCAACTCGACGAGATCGCGACACCGGCCCTGATCGTTGATCTTGACGTGTTCGAGCGTAATGTCGAAACCCTGCGCCGGTTCATCGAGCAGCATGGCATCCGCCTGCGCGCTCATGCCAAGACTCACAAGTCAGCCGACATCGCCCGCTACCAGATCCAGAATGGTGGCGCCTGCGGCATTTGCTGCCAGAAAGTCAGCGAGGCGCAGGCGCTCGTCGCCGCTGGTATCAACGACGTGCTGGTCTCGAATCAGGTTGTCGACCCTCGCCAAATCCGGCTTCTCGCCGAAATGGCGCGTGACGCGCGGATCATCGTCTGCGTTGACGACGCCGACAATGTCAACGCGCTGTCACGCGCGGCCGAGGACGCCGGCACGACGATCGAGTGTCTGGTGGAAATTGACGTCGGCGCGGGCCGGTGCGGCGTCGACGCAGGTGAGCCCGCAATCACCCTCGCCGGGCGCATCGCCCAGGCGCGCGGGCTAAAATTTTCGGGTCTCCAGGCCTATCAGGGAAGCGCCCAGCACAAACACACATTGGCTGAACGCGAGGCACTGATCGGGAAGGCCGTCGCCGATGTGCGCAAGACCGTCGAATTGCTTGAGGCCGAGGGGCTGGACTGCGCGATCGTCGGCGGCGCCGGTACTGGCTCGTACGAACTCGAAACTGCATCGGGCGTTTACAATGAACTGCAATGCGGCTCCTACATCTTCATGGATGCCGACTACGGCCGTGTCCTCGATCGCAACGGCCATCCTAAATCGGATTTCGAGAACGCCCTTTTTATTCTGACAACGGTGATGTCGAAAACCAAGCCGGGACTCGCGATCTGCGATGCTGGTCTAAAGGTACAAAGTGTCGACTCAGGACCGCCCGTCGTCTCCGGCAACGATCAACTATCCTTTGTGAAATGCTCCGACGAGCATGGCGTGATCGACGACCCGGCCGACACCCTCGCTCTGGGTGACAAACTCAAACTGATCCCCGGCCACTGCGACCCTACCTGCAACATCCACGACTACTACGTCGGCGTCCGCGGAGGTAAAGTCGAGTGTCTGTGGCCGGTCACCGCCCGCGGCCGCGCGTACTGACCCGGTTGCCGCCACCGGCGACGCGGGGCATCGCCGGTTCGCGACACGTCAGACCCAGGGGCGTCCGCCCGCGATCTTCTGCTCATAAGCCGTGATGGCAGCCTCCTTCTGGAGCGTCAGCCCGATGTCATCGAGGCCGTTGAGCAGGCAGTGCTTACGGTGGGGGTCGATCTCAAAGCTATCCGTTTTTCCATCCGGCCCCGTCACAGATTGCGCGGGAAGGTCGATGAGGATTTCGGCGCCCGGCAGTTCCAGGAGGAAACGCAGCAATTCGTTGACGCGCTCTTCTGGCAAACGCACCGGCAGAATACCGTTCTTGAATGTGTTGTTGAAGAAAATATCGGCGAAAGATGGCGCGATCACACAGCGAAAGCCATAATCGAGCAGCGCCCACGGGGCATGTTCGCGGCTGGAACCACAGCCGAAGTTCGCGCCGGCCACAAGAATGCTGGCCCCCTGATAGGCCTCGCGGTTGAGCACGAAGTCCGGGTTATCGGAGCCATCCTCGTTGTAGCGCATCTCGGCGAAAGCGGCCGTCCCGAGGCCGGTCCGCTTGATCGTTTTGAGGTATTTCTTTGGAATGATCATGTCGGTATCGACATTGATCATGTTGAGCGGCGCTGCGACGCCTTTAAGGGTCGTGAATTTTTCCATATTTGTCTCCCCACCGGCAGCGCCGGATGAATGCGCAGGCAACTTGGCGCGCCATCGATGACCGTAACTGTTTAAACGCCATCGCGAGGTAATGCGTCAAGCCGGGCAGCGGCGAACCGCCCTGATGGATTGCATTTGTCCTGCCGACGCGCTTGTTAGTCGCCCACCGTCTCCACCCGCCGGAACCCGCCATAATGACTGAAAATACGCAAAACGACGCCGGCCGCGCCTACCGCATCGGGATCGATGTCGGCGGTACATTCACCAAAGCCGTGATTATCAATCACAGCACCCGCCGCGTGATGGGCCGCTATTCGGTCAAGACCACGCATGACCATCCGGAAGGCGTGGCAGCCGGCGTGGTCGAGGTTTTCCGTAACGTTCTCACTGAAACCGGCGTCAGCGGCGATCAGATCGTGTTCCTCGCTCATTCGACGACCCAGGCAACCAATGCCTTGCTGGAAGGCGATGTCGCCAAAGTGGGCGTCATCGGAATCGCAGGCGAAGCGGCGGCAAAACTCGCAAGACCGCAAGTCAGCATCGCCCCCATCGACCTCGGGCCCGGTCGTGAGCTTCCAACCGCGAACGCTTTCCTCGTCGCCGAAGAGGTCGACGACACAGCGATCCGCAATGCGATCGGGGTCCTCACCGAACAGGGCGCCGAGGTCCTGGTCGCCTCAGCCGCCTTTGGCGTTGACAACACCGCAAGCGAAGAGCGCATCCGCGAGCTTGGTGCGCAAAGCGACCTGCTCACCACCTGCGGCCACGAGATTACACGCCTTTATGGCCTTACCGTGCGTACGCGGACGGCCGTTATCAACGCCTCGATCCTGCCCAAGATGAACGCAACCGCGACGATGACCGAACAGAGCGTTCGCGCCGCCGGCATCAGCGCGCCGGTAATGATCATGCGTGGCGACGGTGGTGTCATGGACATCGCCGAAATGCGCCGCCGCCCGGCCATGACGATGCTCTCCGGCCCCGCCGCGAGCGTCGCCGGCGCCCTCATGCACCTCAAGGTCGCCGATGGCATTTATTTCGAGGTCGGCGGCACTTCGACGAACATCGGCGTCATACGGAACGGCCGCCCAACCATTTCTTATGCGCAGCTGGGCGGGCATGAAACTTATGTCAATTCCCTCGATGTCCGCGTTATCGGCATCGCCGGCGGCAGTCTCGTCAAGATAAACAGCGGCCGGTTGAGCGACGTCGGCCCCCGCAGCGCGCATATAGCGGGTCTGCCCTACGCAGCCTTTGCCGAGGCCGACGTCTTCGAGGACGCAACGGTCGAAACGTTCGAGCCGCACCCGGGTGATGGTCGCGACTACGTTGCCGTCCGCGCCACTGATGGCAAGCGTTACGCCCTGACCACCACCTGTGCCGCCAATGCGCTGGGCCTGACGACAGGCGCGATGCATGCACATGGCAGTCAGGCGGCGGCGCGTGCAGCATTCGCCCCATTGGCGGCGCTGCTAAGCCTCGACATTGATCAAGCAGCTCAGGCGGTGCTCGACTGCGCAACGGATAAAATCATTCCGGTCGTCCACGCCCTCATAGACGAGTACGATCTTGACCTGGACCAATGTCTGCTTGTGGGCGAGGGGGGAGGTGCCGGTGCCCTGGTGCCGCACGTCTCCAAGCGTACCGGCTACGCCTTCGAAATATCAAAGGACGCCGAAGTGATCTCGTCGATCGGCGTTGCCCTGGCGCTGGTCCGCGACACCGTAGAGCGGATTGTACCGCACGCATCACCGGATGATTT
>CAZWCL010000301.1:0-4980 GCA_964632265.1 uncultured Hyphomicrobiaceae bacterium
GACGGTCTTGATGACCATCTCGGAGGTCAGGCGGCCGGTTGTGTAGAAGATCTTGTCATCGGGCGAGACGCGGTTGAGGAGCATGTAGCCGGCGATTTTGTCGACGGCGTTGTGGCGGCCGACGTCCTCCATGTAGATCAGCGGGCGGTCGCCCGCGCACAAAACGCAGCCGTGGATGGCGCCGGCCTTGAGATAGAGGCTTGGGGCCTGATTGATCTTGCGGCTGAGCGCGTAGATCCAGGAGGTGCGGATTTCGGCGGATTTGGAGAGAGCGACCTTGTCGAAGTTTTCCATGAGGTCGCCGAAGACGGTGCCCTGGGCGCAGCCGGAGGTCTGGATCTTCTTTTTGAGCTTTTCCTCGTAATCGGTTTCGCGGGCGGTGCGCACGACGATGGTCTCGATGTCCTCCTCGTACTCGATGGCGGTGATGACGTCGTCGGGGCGAAGCATGTGCTGGTTGAGCAGGTAGCCGACGGCGAGTAGGTCCGGATGGTCGCCGATAGTCATCATCGTGACGATCTCACGGGCGTTGAGGAAGAGCGTGAGGGGGCGCTCGGTGACGACGGCGGTCTCGATCTCGCGGCCTTCGTGGTCGAGGCCGGTGACGGTCTCGGAGAGGCGCGGGTCATCAGGCGCGGGGGCAATCTCGAATTCTTTCATATGCGCTTCAACCTCTCGTCGGGGTTGGAGGGGCGGCCAGTGGCCGGCATGGCGCGCAGGGATCCGCGTTAGGGGCGCCACGCTATGTGGCGCCACGTTAGACGTAACGGCTGTTCGCGCGTAAGCTGAACGCCGGACATCCATAGCATCAATGCCGGGAGCAGCCCATGGCCCGTATGATCAATCCACCCGACTTTCCCGCGCCGCAATCAAACTATAGCCAAGGCATCGCGCATGGCCAATTCAAGGAACGGCTGGTGATTTCCGGCCAAATCGGGGCGCGGCCCGATGGCAGCGTCGCCGAGGGGCTCGACGCGCAGATGGCGCAGACCTGGGCGAATTTCGGGGCCGTCCTCAAACAAGCGGGGTTCGGGCCCGAGCACGTCATCAAGGTCACGGTCTACTGCACGGAGCCGGCGCTCACTGCGTTTCGCCATGGGCGGGAGGCGGCACTGGCGGGGTATGCCCCGGCGGCGACCTATGTGCAGGTGGCCGGTCTCGCCGATCCAAGGTATCTCGTCGAGATCGAAGGCGAAGCGATAAAGATCTGATAGGCGGCCTACGCTCACGGTTGGCGTGCGATTTCCGACAGCGCCATCGCTTTGCAGCAGTGCGGGTGTGCGTTAGACGTGAGGGGAACAAGAAGCATCAAACCAGCGAGAGTGGATTTATGACGGTCAGCAAGGATCAGGTCCTCGAGGCGTTGAAGCGGGTGAAGGGGCCCGATCTTGAAAGTAATCTGGTCGACCTCGGCCTGGTTTCAGAGCCGATGATCAAGGATGGCCGAGTCTATTTCTCGATTACCATCGATCCGGCACGGGCGGAGGAGTTGGAGCCGCTGCGGCAGGCGGCGGCGAAAGTTGTTTCCGAACTGGAGGGCGTCAGCGGTGCGACGGCGGTACTGACAGCGGATCACGCGAGCGGGCAGGCGGCGACGGCAAGTTCCCCAATGGGCTCCCATGGCAGCTCCCATGGCAGCTCCCAGGGCGGAGCGGGGCGGGCAGAGCATCCGCGGGTGACGGCGGCGCGCAGCAGTGGCGGGGCCCCAGCGGGGCCGGCCGGTGGAAATGCACCGCCGCAGAAGGAAAGCGCGGCGCGTCCCGGCGAAGGCATACCAGGGGTCAAACATCTGATCGCGGTGGCGAGCGGCAAAGGCGGCGTCGGGAAATCGACGACGACGGTGAACCTTGCACTGGCGCTGCAGGCCAACGGGCTCAAGGTCGGCATCCTTGACGCGGATATCTACGGGCCATCGCAGCCGCGCCTGCTGGGCCTTGCGGGACGGCCTCAGCAGGGCACCAACGGCAAGCTGCAACCGATGAGCGGTTATGGACTGAAGACGATGTCGATGGGTTTCCTGGTGGAGGAAAACACGCCGATCATCTGGCGCGGGCCGATGGTCGTCTCGGCGCTCAACCAGATGCTGCGCGAAGTGAATTGGGGCGAACTCGACTGTGTCGTCATCGACATGCCACCGGGCACGGGCGACGTGCAACTGACGATGGCGCAGCAGGTGCCGCTTTCAGGCGCGGTGATCGTGTCAACGCCGCAGGACCTGGCGCTGATTGATGCACGCAAGGGACTTGCGATGTTTCAGCGGGTAGATGTGCCGGTGCTCGGGATCGTCGAGAACATGAGCTATTTCATCTGTCCAAGTTGCGGCGAGAGGTCGGATATTTTCGGCCATGGCGGTGCTTCCAACGAAGCGGAGAAGCTCGGTGTGCCGTTCCTTGGGGGCGTGCCGTTGCATATGGATATTCGCGCGACGTCGGATGCCGGCCAGCCGATCGTCGTGACATCACCGGAAAGCGAGCACGCGCGCGTCTTTCGCGATCTGGCCGGGCGCGTCTGGGCGGAAGCGCAGGCGGCGGCGGGAACGCTTCGTAAGCCGGAATTGAAGGTGAATTCGGCCAATACAGTGCTGACGGTGACTTTTCCCGAGGGCGAAAGCTACGACCTTACGGCGGAGATGCTGCGCGTGATGAGCCCGTCGGCGGAAGTGCAGGGTCATGCGCCGTCGCAACGGGTGACGGTCGGCGGAAAACGCCACGTCACGATCGGTGATCTGAGGCCGGTGGGCTCTTATGCGGTACGGATCGTGTTTTCCGACGGGCACGATACGGGGCTGTTTTCCTGGGATTATCTCGAGGAGCTGGGTCGCGAAAAGGATGAGCGGTGGGCAACGTATGAAGCGGAGCTTGCCGACAAGGGGCTTAGCCGGGATTCCTGAGCGGTAGGTCGGCGCCCAGTCAACCAAGGGGGCATGACCGGGATCGCGGCAGAGATGCAGGACGAGTGATATGGGCGAAATTTATGTTCATCACCGGCTGCTGGCTGCGCCGCGGCGATGGGCGGCCGTGGCAGATGAGCTCAACAGCGAACCGCGGCGGCAGCGGCTAAGCCAGGCCGGCGGTGCGCTCTACGGAATATGGCGGAGCCAGATCGGACGGCCGCGCGATGAGTTGAATGCCATAACAGTGTGGCCCGAGGGAATGGGCGCACCGCTGGAGGCCGCGGGTGGCTGGTGTGGCGGGCAGGGCTGCGTCGACGGCGTGGTGGAGGCGGCGCAGCGTGTTATGCGCCCGACTTTGCGGCCACTAGATGCTACACCGCCCATCAGGCAGGGCAACTATGCGTTCCGGTATTTCGAAACGCCGAGTGATCACTGGGGCGAATTCCTCAAGCTTTGTGCGGATGCCTGGCCCGGGTTCGAGAATGCCTATGATAGTCAAGTGATCGGGCTGTGGGCTTATGAGACCGAGACCCGGCCGGGCTGCCGGGCGAGCCTGCTACTCACACGGCGCCCGAACCTTGCGATGTGGGAGCGATCGAAGCTGCCAGAGAACGAACGAGAAGCCGCTGTGCGCGCCAAACTCAGCCGGCGCTATGATCTTTGCGATGAGACACACGTTCATACGACGACGCTGATAACGGCGGCGGACGAGCGCGATGGCGCTAGATGGGCTTGATTTCGCTCACGGCGCGGAGCGGCCAGGGGCTGGTCGACGCCTGTGCTCCCTAATGTGCGTTGTTAGCTAAACTGGTAAATGGATAGATTGTAAAGATTGCAGCTGAATGACATCAATCGTGAATGACCTGGCCGACGAACGGCAACTGGCGGTAACGGTAAGCGACATCCATGCCGTATCCGACCACGAAAACGTCGGGACAATCGAAAGCGTGAAAATCCGCATCAACGTCAACCACGCGAACTGAAGGCTTTTTCAGTAGCACGCAGGTCTTGATGTCGGCAGCTCCCCGGGCGGAGATGAGGTCCTTGGCGAAGGCCAATGTACGGCCGGACTCGAGAATGTCGTCGACCAGAAGTACATGGCGGCCCTGCACGTCGACATCGATGTCGCGCAGAACCTCCACCTGACCGCTTGATTGCGTGCTACGACGGTAACTCGATAGTGTGATAAAATCGACTTCCGGTGCGAGACCGACCTCGTGCAAGGCTCGCAAGAGATCGGCAGCAAAAATAAAGCTGCCCTTGAGCACGGCGACCACGAGAAGATTGTGCATGCCAGCTTCAGCAATTTCGCCGGCAAGCTTGTGCACGCGTTGATCGATCGTGTCCGCGGAAAATACGACGCTGATTTGAGGGGCTTCATTTGCGTTCATACCACAGCTCCACCGGCGAGTTTAAAAAGGACCGCCTGTCGCGCAGCATGAGGCATGCCGACGGGCCGGTCGAAGAGATCTTTAGCCGCAAACTTCGCGGCCCCGGTACGCGCTGGATCAGTCCGGCTGCCGACCAACAAGCGCTTGTGTGATCCTCCGGCCACGCCCTAACAGCGTCGCTATCGCCTACCATTTTGCAACTTAAGGCAAATCGCGGCATATCCGAATGTGCCGCTCATGGCCATGCCATATTTCGTGGCCATTGCTGAACCTTTCAACTACCGCATCCAAATACACCAACGCCGTCAACTTTGAAAACTGCAGCGATAGGCTTGCACCCGTGATCAGACTCGAAAATGTCGGTTTGAGGTATGGACGCGGGGCGGACTCCGTCGAGGTGCTGCGCAACGTCACGTTCCACCTGCAGCGCGGTTCATTCCACTTTCTGACCGGGCCGTCGGGTGCCGGCAAAACGTCGCTGCTGCGTCTACTGTTTCTTTCCCTGCCTCCCTCGCAGGGCGATTTACAGCTTTTCGGAGAAGACGTTACGCGGGCGGCGAACCGCAAGCGGGCGAGCCTACGGCGGCGAATCGGAATCGTGTTTCAGGACTTCCGCCTGCTTGATCATCTGACGACATGGCAGAACGTCGCCCTACCGCTCAGGGTACTGGGCAAGAAGGAAGCCGAGTACCACGA
>CAZWCL010000302.1:0-4944 GCA_964632265.1 uncultured Hyphomicrobiaceae bacterium
AACACCTGCCTGCGTCCGCTGCAGATGCCCCATGACTTTGGGGCTGACACCGCGCGCAACGAAAAGATAGGCGCCCGGATAGCCCTCGAGCTTCTTGAGCGCTGCGACCCGATAGGCATCACGCGGCATCAGCAGCGGAATTTGACCCTCTGCCGCGAGTTTGATGACGTTCTGAGGCGGTGGGCGATACGGGATTTTGCTATCACGCAACGCGGAGACGATCGGCTTTCCGCTACTGTCGATCACGTAGGCAAAGGGAAGATCGCGAAGACCTGCCTGCACGAAAACAAGGCCCTTGAGGCGTTCCTTGTCGCCAGCCACTGATTGCGCTGCCTGTTCGAGATCCTTACCCATGTTGACGATGTCGGTACGAATGACCTGGCCGTGCTCTTCGAGATAGGCATTTGCCACGTCCATGGAGTTCTCGATGATCTGGCGCGTGCGTGTCGAGAACCAACTGTCGAGCGAGCGCGAGAACGTCGTGGTCGCAGCCACCGCGAGAATAATGGCCGGCAACGCCGCAATAATCGAAAATAGCGCGACGATACGCACGTGCAGACGGCTACCGGCAACCTTTTGCCGCCACGCCCTGAGCAAACGGCTGACCTGGAAGGCGATCACCACGATCATCGCGATGATCAGCGCGATATTGATGAACAGGACCGTGATGACGACCGAACTGCGCGGTGTGATCGGCGTGAGGCCCGTCAGGATGAGATAGGTCGCCAGCGCTGAAATACTGGCAAGCGTCACGGTAATCAGGCCGACGTAAAATGAACGGCTGTTGGTGTCAGCAAAGGGCAGGCGGGCATCATCAAGCGCATCGTCAAGGCCATAGCCGGGCGTTTCACCACCGGCGCGACCCGGCGGTCCGCCAGCCGCCGAAGCTGCCGAGCCAGCCCTACGTCCGGCCTCCGAGCCATGGTGGCTCTCTGCCGTATGAAGGTCGTCGGAATGTGTCGTCGAACTCAAGGCAACAGCTCCCGGACGGTGTCCTACACAGGGCAGATCCCATCGAACCTGCAAACGCGCGTAGTCTTGGAGACACAGTGTGGCAGGATGGTGAACAATGCCACCCTGAATTTACTATATTGTGGCAAAAGCGCCCCGAACGATATCGGTTGACGCCAAAAAGTGTTGAGCATCAAGCACAGCCACGCGGCGGCAGTTGTGGACAAACCTCTACACCGCGGTCGAAGTTTCTTGTGCGGCAACGCAAGGCAAATCAACCCTTGGTTGCTGCGCCGCCATGATCCCCGGTAACAAGCGTACCAAGACCCGGAACCTTCCGCCGATCAGCTCACAGGGCCCTTGAACACCTGGATGTTGAGCATCTTGATCCGGCTACGCAAGGTGTTCCGGTTCAATCCCAAAAGCTCCGCCGCCTTGATCTGGTTACCCCGTGTCGCGGTGAGCGCGGCCGTGATCAGCGGCACTTCAATTTCGCGGATAGTTCGATCATAGAGCCCGGGCGGTGGCAGGTTACCTCCGAAACCGGCGAAATAGGTCGCGAGATGGCGCTCAACCAATTCGCCAAGCGACCGCGTTTCATCACTGTCATCACTCGCATCACCGTTCGAGCGCGGCTCAGACATCTCGGCATCGAGCATGTCGGCATTGATCTCTTCCTGCGGATAGACCGCGACCAGTCGACAGATCAAATTTTCAAGCTCACGTACATTCCCCGGCCAGCTGTAGTGCTTGAGCCGCTCGATCGCCTCGCCACTGATTGAGCGTTCTCCAAGCCCCTCACGGGCGGATTCGCGCAGAAAATGGCGCGCCAGGTCGCCAATATCATCAAGCCGCTCGCGCAGCGGCGGCAGACGCAACGGCACGACATTCAACCGGTAGAAGAGATCCTCCCGGAAAAGCCCCTGCTGGATGAGATGCTGAAGATCCCGGTGCGTTGCCGCCACGATCCGCACGTCGGTCTTGATCGGCGTGCGCCCACCAACCGTCGTATACTCGCCCTCCTGCAGCACTCTGAGCAAACGTGTCTGGGCCTCGAGCGGCATGTCGCCGATTTCATCAAGGAACAATGTGCCCCCTTCGGCCTGCTCGAAGCGCCCCGCCATCCGCGCCTGCGCCCCTGTGAACGACCCCTTCTCGTGGCCGAAGAGTTCGCTTTCGATCAGGTCGCGCGGGATCGCGGCCATATTGACGGGTACGAACGGTCCATGCCGCCGCCGGCCGTGATCATGAAGGACGCGCGCGACAAGCTCCTTACCGGTCCCCGATTCGCCATTGATCATCACTGTCAGATCGGTCTGCGTGAGACGCGCCAGCATCCGATAAATTTCTTGCATGGCGAGCGAGCGCCCGATCAAGGGCAACTCTTCGCCTTCTGCTTCACCTGGTTCGGTGCGCTTCGTACGCCGCTTGGGCTCTTCCATGGCCCGGCCAACGACGGTGACGAGTTCGTTGAGGTCGAATGGCTTCGGCAAGTATTCATAGGCGCCCCGCTCCGTCGCCTTGAGCGCGGTCATCAATGTGTTCTGCGCACTCATCACGATGATCGGCAGTTCCGGCCTCAATCGGCGTATCCGCGGCAGGAGTTCGAACGCGTTCTCATCCGGCATCACAACGTCGGTGATAACGACGTCGCCTTCGCCCTGCTGCACCCAGCGCCAAAGCGATGCCGCATTGCTTGTGGTGCGCGGCACGTAACCAGCCCGCGCCAGCGCCTGGTTCAACACTGTGCGGATCGCGCTGTCATCATCGGCAACGAGAACAGTGCCTTTGGCCATTTCAGGGCCCTCCCCTCGATGAATTTCCATCCGTTCTGGTCGATGTGGCCGGGCGCTCGCTGAGTTGCAGCGGCAGCAAGAGACGGAACGTGGTATGGCGCGGGACGCTATCGCATTCGATCACGCCGCCATGGTCGGCAACAATCTTCGCAACCAGCGCAAGGCCGAGACCCGACCCTGTCGACTTGTCGGTGACGAACGGCTCGAAGATATGCTTCTGCATTTCCGGACTGATGCCGCCGCCGTTGTCTTCAATTTCGATTTGCATCGGCAAGCTGACACGCGCCCCACTACCGGGCACCGAGAGGCGAACGCCCGGTCGGAATGCCGTGCGCAGAATGATGCGCCCTCCTGCATCGCCGAGGTCGTTGACCGCTTCGGCGGCATTCTTCACGAGATTGAGCACAGCCTGAATAAGCAGGTCGCGATCCCCCGCGACCGACGGCAACGATGGGTCGAAATCCTGCCGAAATTCGATATTTCGGGCAAAACCCGACTGCGCCAATTGCCGGACATGTTCGAGCACGTCATGAACATTTACCGCATCCCGCGCGATCGGGCGTTCGTCAGAGAAAACCTCGATACGATCGATCAATTTACGTATCCGCTCTGTCTCCGTGCAAATGAGATGCACAAGCGAACGGTCTTCCTCATCAAGCGCCGGCTCGAGCAATTGCGCGGCGCCGCGAATACCCGACAATGGGTTCTTGATTTCGTGAGCCAGCACTGCCGAAAAGCCCGACGCCGATCGCGCCGCAGCCCTGTTGGACAATTGTCGCTCGATCATCTGCGCCATCGAACGATGCTGAAGCAGCAGCATGATACGGCCGGCCGCATCCCGAAGCAGACTGGCGTGGATGTCCACGAGGTGCGTCTCCCCGCTGCGCGGCAGGACGAGTTCGACACCGTATTCGTTGACCGATGTCTGGGTACGTCGCACCTGTTCGGTAAGACTGAGCAGCGGACATCCAAATGTTACCAGTTCATCCAGCTTCAATCGGCACAGAACCGTGTTGCTGATCCCGAAGAGCTGTTCGGTGGCAGGATTGACGAAAACGATCCTGTTGTCCTTGGCAAGCGTCATGACAGCATGCGGCAGGCTATCGAGTAAAAGCTGCTGCATGGACGCAGCCTCCCCGGCCACGGCATCGCGTCCAACGTCGGGACGCCCATTCTTGTTTTCGCCTGACCCGCTCATGCTGCCGACCGACCGGATGGGGGCGCCGCAAACGCCCTCTCGATATGGCCATGGACTTCGACGGGCGACGAGGCGGTGCATAGCCGCCGCCGCCACGTCCGCGCCGTCTCTCCGCTATATCCGGCCGTCTCGACATACCAGCCAAGATGCTTGCGCGCGTTGCGCAATCCGAGCGTGACGCCGTAGTGATGCAACATGTCGTCAAAATGCCGGTGAACGAGACCGGCCAAATCTGATGGCGCGCCCCGCGGTTTAACCTCGCTGGCGCCGGCATCAACAGCACTCGCCTCAGCAGGTACCGCCTCAGCCGGCAAACAATGAGGGCCCCCTCGATCCAAGCCCCCCCGATCCAAGGCCAGTCGATCCAAGGCCAGTCGATCCAAGGCCAGTCGATCACCAATCAACCCCGGCAGCCACGGCGCCCCATAAGCGCCACGTCCGATCATGATGCCGTCGGCGCCGGATTGCTCTAGGGCCTCCTCGGCCTCCGACAGCGCAGCGATATCGCCGTTGACGATAACCGGAATGCCAACAGCTTCCCTCACCTTCCGGACGAACCTCCAGTCGGCACGCCCTTTGAAGAATTGATTGCGCGTCCGCCCGTGCACCGTCAGCATCTGGATGCCCGCCGCCTCCGCACGCGCGCCGATTTCCGGCGCATTGAGCGACTGCCCATCCCAGCCCATGCGCATCTTGAGAGTGACCGGAAGCTCGACGGCACCGACCACGGCCTCGATCAGCCGGAGCGCATGATCGGGCTCGCGCATGAGCGCACTACCCGACAGCTTGCCCGTTACTTCGCGCGCCGGACAGCCCATGTTGATATCCACGACATCAGCGCCGAGATCCGCCGCGATCCGGGCACCTTGCGCCATCCAATGCGGATCGTGTCCAACAAGCTGCACCACGAAGGGCGACAGTTCACGGCCGGAAGCACGGCGCACGACATCGGGACGCTCAGCAACGAGTTCGCGGCTCGCGATCATTTCGGAGACAACC
>CAZWCL010000303.1:0-4931 GCA_964632265.1 uncultured Hyphomicrobiaceae bacterium
GACGCGATACTCGTACCTTGGCTCTTTATCTGGTTCCATATCGTTTCCGTCTGCACCGAAGCACCTTGGATGTGGAACGATTACCGCCGCCCGGTCGTTCCCAGCGCGTGAGTTTTTCAAAGCACCAACACACATCCAAGAAGGTTCGAGAACGTTCTTCACAGTTCTAAAGCGGCAAGGGAGCTGCGAACCGCAATGAAACAAGTTGATATCGCAATCATCGGTGCCGGTTCCGCAGGTCTTTCCGCGCGCAGCGAAGTCGCGAAAGTGACAGACAGCTACGTCGTTATCGATCCCGGACCGCTCGGTACAACGTGCGCACGCGTTGGCTGCATGCCATCCAAGGCATTGATCGAGGTGGCCAACACCTTTCATCGCCGCGAAGCTTTTTCGAGTTTTGGCATCACCGGCAGCGACCACCTTGCGGTTAATACGCGACGCGTAATGTCCCACGTCCGCGCCCTGCGTGACCGCTTTGTCGGATCGGTTCTCGACGGCATGGACGAATGGCAGGACAAATTCATTGAAGGCGTAGCCGCCTTTTCCGGGCCCCGTAGCATCCGCGTGGACGGTACGGAAATCGGTTTCAAGCGCGCCATCATCGCCGCGGGCTCATCGCCCTTGGTGCCTGCTGACTGGTCCGGCTACAAAGATCATCTAATCGACACCGACACGATATTCGAACTGGACGACCTGCCGCGTCGCATTGCCGTCGTCGGGCTCGGTCCGGTGGGTCTTGAGTTGGGCCAAGCGCTTGCACGGCTTGGTGTAGAGGTTACGGGGATCGATCCGTCGAGCGCACTCGGCGGACTAACCTCTCCCCCACTGCAAGAGCGCGCCGCCGCACTCATCTCAAAAGAACTCGCGCTCATTTTCGATATGGCAACCCCCGCTGGGACCACGACAGCCCCCCCGACCGGTGCCCTGCGCGTCGAGGCCGGAAATCACCACGCCACGGTCGACAAGGTGCTACTTGCAATCGGCCGGAAAGCAACCCTCGAGAGCCTCGAACTGGCCGCAGCAAACATCGATTTGGACGATAACGGAGCACCGCCCTTCAACCCAACGACGCAGCGCATCGACAACACCGAAGTCTACATTGCCGGCGATGTATCCGGGTCGCGCGAGCTCCTCCACGAAGCCGTGGATGAAGGCCGTATCGCAGGTTACAACGCGGCTCGCGGCGAGGCGTCGGCCTTCCGCCGGCGTCCGCAGCTCGCAATAACGTTTTGCGATCCCAACATCGCCATAATCGGCCGCTCACGCAAAGAACTCGAAGACGCCGCCGCTGACTTCGCAGTCGGCGAAATCGACTTTGCCCGGCAAGGACGCGCCATCGTCAAGGGCGAGGCCAAGGGTGCTTGTGAGGTCTATCTCGACCGGGAAACCGGTCGCATCCTCGGCGCCGAACTGCTCGCACCTGCTGGCGAGCATCTTGCGCACTCCCTTGCCATGGCGGTTTCCCTGAACACATCCGCCGAAGACCTGCTGGCAACCCCTTACTATCACCCGGTCCTCGAAGAGGGACTGAGAACGGCGCTAAAACGTGCGGCATCGCAACTAAAGCGGCCCACATCGAGCATAACGCTCATGCGCTGTGATGAACCCCCGGTCGGCGGCGACACGCCCCCGCAGTAAAACGCTTTCGACCCGCCGCCGATTGAAAGTCTCACCTGACGAATTTGAACGCCATTTCGGAACGTTTCGACCCGCTTGTGAGTTGTGGGACTGGAAATCGACTCTTTCGAGATCAGGACATCAACAAGGCACAGCGAGTTCGAACATGGCTGACCGGCAGCAAAGTATTGATAATCTTCAAAAAGCACTGTCCATGGAGTTGACCGCGATCCACCAGTATCTACTCCATGCCCACGTATTGGACGATTGGGGACTCGACATGCTGGCGGCGCGGATGCGCGAAGAAATGCAGGAAGAACTCGGACATGCCAGCCGGTTCATCGAGCGCATCCTCTTTTTGGATGCGACGCCCGAGGTCTCGGCGGCGAAAGCCCCCCGCAGAGCAGAGGATCTTCAGACATTATTCGAATCCGACCTGAGAGAAGAGCAGGGAGCTATCGAATTTTATACAGAGGCCGCAAGAGCCGCGACCGAAGACGCCGACATTGGCACCCGCACCCTTTTCGAGACCATTCTTCTTGATGAAGAGGGGCACATGGATTGGCTCGCCCTCCAAATTAGCCTCCTCAAGCGCATGGGCGAACCTGCATATATCGCCAAGCACATGACCGTGGCCAGCGGTAACAACGGATAAAGCAGGTATGGTCTCATGGGTTATCAAGAGCCAATTCGCCAGATCTGTTCCAACGCCGGAATTTGTATAGACCAGAACCACCCCTGGGACATCAAAGTGTCCGACGAAAGGTTTTATGGGCGGGTCCTCGCTGACGGTTCGTTGGGTCTCGGCGAGGCTTATATGCTCGGTTGGTGGGACGCCGACGATCTGTTCGGGTTCTTCGAGCGCCTCTTGGCTGCCGGTCGCGGCGGCGATCGCAAGAACGTCGGGTGGCGAACAACACTGGCGTTTTTGAAAGCCCGGCTCTTCAATATTCAAAACCCGACCCAGGCGCGACAAATGGCCGACACGCATTATAATCTCAGCAATGAACTGTTCGAGTGCATGCTCGGCGCGTCGATGGCTTATTCTTGCGGCTATTGGCAGGCGGCCAAAACACTCGATGAAGCGCAATTCTCGAAATACGACCTGATCTGCCGCAAACTGCAACTGCAGCCCGGCGAGCGCGTTCTGGATATCGTATGCGGCTGGGGCTCCTTTGCCCAGTATGCAGCAGAAAACTACGGCGTAAGCGTGGTCGGTCTAACGGTCGCAAAAGAGCAGGCCGATTATGCGCGTCGTCACTGCATTCAGCTCCCGGTTGATATTGTTTATTGCGACTACCGGGAGTTTGACTATCGCAAACACGGCGACGCCTTCGACAAGGTCGCATCAATCGGCATGGTCGAACACGTCGGGACGCGAAACTACCGTGCCCTTTTCGAAACCGTTGCTGATGCCCTGAAACCGCGCGGACTGTTTCTCCTGCATGCCATCGGCAGTTCCGTATCAACGGAACTAGGCGAACCGTGGCTGACGACCTACATATTTCCCGGCGGCGTCCTACCATCAATCAAGCAGCTCAACGAAGCGGCCGAGGATCTTCTTATTCTCCAGGATGTCCAGAACATTGGTATTTATTATACCCCAACGCTGATCGCGTGGCGCGATAACTTCGAGAAATATGTCGAAAGCACCGACCGACACCAGCCGTTGCCCGAAGTGTGGGGCTCATCGGAGGTATTCTGCCGGATGTGGCGGTACTATCTGCTCAGTTGCGCGGCGGAATTCAGCACCGGCGGCAGCCAAGTCTGGCAGCAGGTCTTTGCCAAAGGACATTTGCCGAACGGCTATGAAGGGTATCGCTCATACAACCTGAGCCGCCAGGATTCACCCCACGGTGCTCCGCCAAAGCTTGCCCCTAAAGCCTGTTGCCGCGGTCATGGTCTTTGACCAGCCCCCGCGGCCCCCGCGGGCCCCGCGGGCCCCAGCGGCCATGGCGATTTGCAACGGTTTCGCCCAGCTGAAATTTTGCTTAGGTTGATCGATATCAACGTCGTGGTGACGTGTGCGATTAAGGTGCCCGGATGGCAAGGGATAGACATGGGCTCGATCGTGGAAGCCGGCGAGACCGTCGAGCAATGCTGTGGCGTGCGGCGCGCCTTATGAGCCGGTTGAGTGTTGTCCTCGCACTCGCGACGGTCGCGGCCGTTGCACGTATGGACACGGCGTCGGCTCAACCAATAACCGGTCAGGCGACGGCTCAGCCTGCAAGAGACGTGGTGCTGGTCGACATGAAAGGGGCCATCGGCGTCGGCGCTGGCCTGCTCATCCGCGATGCACTCAAGACGGCGCGCGCGCGCAACGCATCTTTGCTTATCCTGCGGCTCGACACACCCGGTGGCCTTGTCAGCTCGACCCGCGATATCATCAGCGAAATCCTCGCAGCGCAAATTCCGGTTGCCGTGTATGTTGCCCCGAACGGCGCCCGCGCGGCCAGTGCCGGCACCTATATCGCCTATAGCGCGCATGTGGCTGCGATGGCGCCGGGCACGCATCTGGGCGCGGCGACGCCGGTCCAGATGGGGTCACCAGGGATGCCCGGCCAATCGCCGTCCAAACCCGACAAGGAACAATCGGAACAGAACAAGTCGTCGGCAATGGAGCGCAAAGTCACCAACGACGCCGTCGCCTATCTCAAGAGCCTGGCGCAACTGCGCGGACGCAATGCGCAGTGGGCGGAAGCGGCGGTCCGCGACGCAGCAACCTTGACGGCCACCGAAGCGCGCGACAAGAAGGTGATCGATTTCGTCGCTTCAGATATCAGTGAACTCTTGAACAAGGCCGACGGGCGCACCGTGGAAACAGCCACGGGCGAGGTTACACTGCGCACGCGCAACGCCGTCGTCACACCGTTCGAGGCGAACTGGCAGATCCGGCTCATCAATGCGGTCACGAACCCCAACGTCGCCATCATCCTGCTTGCGATCGGCTTTTACGGGATCATTTTCGAGTTCTGGAGCCCAGGATTGACCGGACCCGGCGTTGTCGGCGGCATCAGCCTCATTATTGCATTGATGGCGCTGTCAGCCCTCCCCGTGACCTACGCCGGCGCGGCGCTCCTGCTCCTCGGCTTCGCATTGATGGTCGCGGAAGCTTTTGCACCAGGATTAGGCATTCTCGGCATTGGCGGCGCCATCGCGTTAGCCTTCGGCATGGCCTTCCTGTTCGACCCGGCGGCTGCGGATTTCGGTCTCGCCATCAGCTGGCCGGTCATCCTCTCTCTGACCCTGACCAGTCTGCTGTTTCTCAGTGGTCTGCTCGGTTTCGTCATCCGCGCGCGCCATCGCAAGGTCGT
>CAZWCL010000304.1:0-4899 GCA_964632265.1 uncultured Hyphomicrobiaceae bacterium
GAGATTACCGACGGGCTGCCAGTCGGCCTCGGGGGCACCCTTGCCACACTCTCGGGGGAACGCTTGTTCACTAACGGACACGGGAACTCTCCTCTGCCCGGCGTCGGGCACACTGATGAACTCAGACGATCACGCAGACATACGCAGATCGTAAGGGAGGGCTGACGCTACGCGCCCGGACAAGATGCTACTTAACTAACGCCTTACAAACGGACACTGGCCACAGACGGAGGCCGGGTCCGCACCTACGCAACACGCTCCAAACTAGTGGCGACGCGTCGTCGCCACCTTGCCGACCATCGCCGGCGCAGCATTGAGGGCGAATGACTGCGGCTGCGCGAAACGACGGCTGATACGCGAGGCTACAGACTTGGAACCAGACCGGCGATGCGCTTCGAAGATCGGGGCAAGCACTTCGCGCGGTGAGGAATCCTTACGCTCTACAGACTGGGAACAACTCGAGGCACTGAACTCGGACAAGAAACTGGTAACACTACGCATGGGACAACTCTGTCCACTTCAACTGCTTACAACTCAACTGGTTACAACGCTGAAATCGCAAACAAGGGCCTATGGGGTAGGCGCGAAACTCGAGCAAGTGCTCTAGTTGAAACGCTACTAACGACTTTCCGTTCGGATGCCGGCTCGGGGCAGAGCACGGCGTTCATTTCCGAAGAACCAACGCTACTGATACTCACTCAACGCTACGCGAACGTGACGCTACGCAACCGAACTCAAAGCGACTTGGACCCACTTATACTCAACGCTACCAACTCAACTCAGTTACGCTGCCACTCTTGGCGGGCCCCTTACTCTGCGGGGCCCTCTTTTAAACTCGGTGGCCTAGTACTTTTTCGTTTGCAGCGGCGTTTGAACTCGTCGCCGCTGACAAGGGAGAATTAATCGTTGCTTCGTGACAACATCTAGGCGCAAACGAGAATTTTCTTGGAACTATTATGTTGACGCAGCGGCGCAAGCCTGAACGTTCGTTCATGCTTGCCATGCCACATCATGAAATTGATTTTAATAACAATTGACTACGCATCCGGCGTTAGCCGGCATCCGAGGTGAATTCGCAGAAGGTCTGAATGTGGATGGCATGTGGAAAACCCGCCACGGGCGCTACCGGGTGCAAATTTTCTCCGCGGAGAACAAATTACCGCTGGCTGCCCGAGCGAACTCGTGGCCGGAACCTAGGCCCCGTCCTTCGCGTAGAACGCCGCCTTGAGACATCCGATGCACAGGCAGAGACTAATGATAGCGTTCCAGCCGGCCAACGATAAACCGAGAATAACGAGCTCAGGGGTGCCGCAGTCGATGATGTCGACTTGCGCAAGTGCCGAAAGCAGGTTTCCGGGGGCGGCATCGAGCGGTGCAACGGCGGCGCAGGAGGCCGGCGGCGCCCAATAGCCCCACTCAGCGCCCGCATGGAAGACTCCGAAAGCCGAGTTCGCGAGAAACAGCAGTGATGTGAGAAAAAAAAGCGCGACCGACCACCCACGCCGTTCGGCACTCAAAAGGATCAGGGCCACGAAAAGCACCGGGATCGCAACGTAGTAGGCGTAGCGCTGCTGGAGGCAAAGCGGACACGGCTTGAAGCCTCCCATGTATTCGAAGGCGAGGGCGCCAAGAACGGTGACGGCGGCGACGAATAGACAGAGGCTGCCCCACCGATAGGACTGCTGCTTGTAGATCGAAGAAGTCCGTTCAGCCATGTCGCCTTTCATCTCCCTTTGACCGAAGTCCGACATAACCATGCGCGATCGGATTGAAGGCGCAATACATTGCACCCTACGCGCCTCGTTTCGTAGCCAGTAGCGCGTAGACTATAACATCGCCAGCGCCATCGATCCGGCTGCTCACACGAAGAACTTAATGGCGATAAATCCGCCGAAGAGAAGCGCAACGAAGATCGTAAACATGAGGCCGAGCCGCTTCTCAATAAATGCGCGGATGGGCTGGCCAAATGCGTAGAGAAGGCCGGCAATAACGAAGAAGATCAACGCCCGCGCGGCGATCGACGCGATCATGAATATGCCGAAATTCAACGCCGTAGCGCCACTGGCGATCGTGATGACCTTGTAGGGAAACGGCGTTACGCCGGCGGTAAAAACGATCCAGGCACCGAACTCGTTGTATTGCGCCGCGAATGTCTCGAACTTCGCAGCGGCGCCGTAGAAATCCAGCACCGGCTTGCCGATCTGCTCGAAAAGGCCGTAGCCGATGCCATAACCGGCAAGGCCGCCGAGCACAGAACCGACGGTAGCCAGGGTCGCGTACCACCAAGCCTTGGCGCGATCGGCGATGACCATTGGGATGAGCATGATGTGCGGCGGGATCGGGAAGAACGAGCTCTCCACGAACGCGACCAGAAACAACCAAAGACCCGCCTGACGATGGCCGGCAAGACGCATCGTCCAGTCATAAAGCCCCCTGATCATGACCCCTCCCCCGACGGTGTTCCTGCCACCCTTCAATTGACGTGGCATTGCGCCAACGCGATGATTTCGCATGGACACTGAGCAGTTACGTCGGGTGACGCTTAAAGTCCAGTTTCGAGGCCGCCTCAATGGTCCGCGCGGCTTTTCATAAGGCTCTCGTCACCGGCGCAAGGCGCTCAAAAAAAAGCCGGGGCGGAAGGGTCCGCACCGGCCTGGCTCATGATCGCGATCGAGTTCGCGGGGGAGGCACCGCGATGACGATTTCGCCTCATTTCGGCCGGCTCATCTCCAATTCCGACGTTTCGTTTCCGAAGCGTCCTTGCCGGAACACAAGCCAACCTACTGTTTTTTTCTTTCGTTACAGTCTTTTGAGAGTCTTCACGCGGGACTCGAGCGTCTGATCCCGACTATTGGCGATGCCGGCCGACCACTTCGTGTTCGTTGACGAACAGTTCCCGGGCTTGGCCGACCGCCTCTTTCACGGCCTTCGAGCGCTCGTGTGAAACGCGCTTCGAGATCGCTGCAAGCTCGAGGTCGTCAGGTGCCCAAACCGGCAATCCGTGACGCATTTCCATGGTTTTCTCCAATGTATGCGGTTTTCCGTTTGCTGCAGCTCAATTGTAGTAGGCCGTCTTCATCGTGCTCGAGAGCTTGTCGCGACCAGCCACCAACTGACCGCTGAACCAGTTACCGATCGCGCGGAAAGTATCCCGGAAGGCTTCGGCGCGGAGACGGCGAACATGGCGATCAAGCGCTCGCAGCTCGGTTTCGTCGGGTGCCCATACTGGCATTCCATTGCGGCATTCCATGATTAGTTCCTCTCATGTCATCTCGTTGTTGATCTGAACATATGTGCTAGGAATGGATGCTACAAACGATGCTTTCTCAGTCGACAGGTTACAAAATCTAATGCCTGACAAATTGCTGCCGCCACTGAATTCCTTGCGCGCCTTCGAAGCGGCGGCGCGTCATCTGAGCTTTGCGAAGGCTGCCGAAGAACTTAACGTGACGCCGGCGGCGCTGAGCCATCAGATAAAGACGCTGGAAACGTTTCTCGATCTTAGGCTATTTGAGCGCAAAACACGCGCGATCGACCTCACACCAGCAGGCGAAAGCCTTTACCCCGGCCTGCATGCTGCGTTCGCACAGATCCGCCAGGCGCTCGCGACGCTCGAGAACTTGCATACGGACAATGTGCTGGTGATCAGTTCAGCTCCAGGGTTTACGGCGAAGTGGCTCGCGCCGCGCATCCACCGTTTCCTGACTGCCAATTCCGACATCGATGCGCGCATTACGTCCAAACAAACTAAAGCAAACTTTACAACGGACGGCGTTGACTGCGCGATCCGTAACTCACTTGGGACGCCGGCAGGCCTCTTTTCGGAAAAGATCGCCGATGTTGTCCACGTCGTGGTCGCAAGCAAAGATTATGTCGACAAGTTCGGCCCGTTCGATACGCCGGAGGATCTCAAGCGGGCGACCCTGATTCACGACGATTCTCTCGGGGGTATTGCCGGTATCCCGAACTGGGGCGAATGGCTCGCGCGGCGTGGCGTCAAACTCAGCGCGCGCAAGCAGGGCATCAGCTTTTCAAGCGCGGACCACGCGGTCGACGCGGCGGAGGAGGGTGTCGGCGTGCTCCTTGGGCAGGAGCTGATCGTTGCGGACGATCTCAGAAAAGGGCGGTTGATGAAGCTCTTTGACATTCGCACGACGACGGAGCGCGCGATGTATTTTGTATGCCCCCCAGGCCACGAAAATATACCCAAAATCCGAGCGTTCCGCCAGTGGCTGCGGGAAGAAGTCGAAACGCGCTGCTGACATCGGCCTCGGCGCCGGCCATCAGACCGGCCGCAAAGACTGAGAGAGCCTGAGAACCAATTCATTGAGAACGAAGGCACCGCGCTCTGTGGCGCGCAAACGACCGGACACTGTGTCATCAAGCAGACCGTCGGCGACAAGTCCGGCTACCGTGTCCGGAGCGGGCTCGCGTCCCGACAGCGCGGCGAGGCGCAGCATGTCCGTGCCTTCAGCCAAGCGCAGGCTCATCATGAGGTATTCGTCGGCCTGCTCTTCAGGCTCCAGCGCCTCGCGTTCGACAATTCCGTCGCCGTTTTCACCAACGCGCGCAGACCAGGCCTCGGGCACCGGCTCATTCGATGTAGCCAACCGGCAGGCTGACGAGGCAGCGGCGCCACCGGATGGCACTATAAGGCGGCCATGCGCACCTGGGCCGATGCCGGCATATTCCCCGTAACGCCAGTACAAAAGATTGTGGCGGCTTTCCTCGCCGGGCGCTGCGTGGTTGGAGGTCTCGTAGGCGGGGAGGCCGGCGGCTGACGTAATATCACGCGTAATACGGAACAGCGTCTCGGCCTCTTGGCTCGGCGGGATCGACAGGCGGCCCTTGTTGTAAAGTGCCGCGAAAGGCGTGCCAGCCTCGATCGTGAGTTGATAG